>JAISIO010000083.1 GCA_031262005.1 Bacteroidales bacterium | reverse complement strand
GCTGAGTGTGTTTCGATTGTGTTCTCCGGATCAACCAACCACCACTATTGTAACAACTATTGACACCGTGCGTATTACCGACACAGTGTATGTTCCTGAGTTCCGAACTGTGCACAGGGTTGATACAATAAGGCTCACAACCAAAGCCGATACGGTACGTATAATTGAAGACTACCGGCAATTGCGAGTGTACAATGATACTTTGCGAGATACGGCTTTTGTTGTGTTCCTGTGCGACACAGTGCTTGGCAATAGAATAATTGCCCGAAGCTGGCACGGCGAAAGCTACCGGCAAACCACCGTAATTACCCACGAAACGCCGATAATAAAGAAATGGCGTTTCGGCGTAGGTGCCGGTGGTTTATATGTCAGTAGTAGGTTCGCTCCCGCAGTTTTTGCAAGTGTTGAAAAACAGCGATTTATGTTTTTCGGCATAGCAGGAACATCCGCCATCGGAGCCGGAGTTAGTTTACGATTTTAATAGCAGAATCGCCACTCTAAAAAGAATGGCGTTTTTTTTTTTGAATTAAAATTCCGGCAATAGTTTATTCATTTTTTGTACAAGTCCTGTGTCAATATGCTTTGCGTATTGTGTTGTCATTTCCAAGCTATGATGGTCGGCGTGTTGCATTACAGTTAAGTCATCAATACCCGATTTGAGCATATCGGTAATACCGGTATCTCGTAGGCTGTAAAGTTGCATTTCTTTGGGGAACTTCAATATCTTTTTCAATCGCACCCAATTTTTATTGATTCTATTTCTATCGGCTTGTTGTTTGTGAGGTATAAGGCTTCTACCCGGTTGGTTTCCGCCAAGTAGAAAATAATCTTTCGGCAATTTTTCAATATTCAATTTTTGCAATAGTTCAATTGTGGCATTACTCAATGTTGCCTTGCGTTCTTTATGGTTTTTTGCCACCACTCCCGGTACTAAAATATATTTTTCAGATAAAAACACATCTTTCAGTCGTATTTCGTTTATTTCTTTGGGTCGTAAAAGGCTTTGATACACCAAGTTTAATGCCACTTGCATACCTATATTGTTTTCTTTTTCCAAATATGCTGTTATTTGCTCTCGCACATCGGCAGTAACCAAAATCCGTTTCTTTTCCTCTTTACGCTTACTTTTTATTCCGGCAAACGGATTTTCTTTAGCGTAACATTTTTCTACGCACCAACAAAAAAATGAACTCAATGTTTTTTTAGTGTTATTGTACGAAATATTAGATTTTCCCTTTTCGGCAATAAAATCCATATATCGCACGGCAATATTTTTGCTAAATGTAGAAGCGGTAATTGTTGGATAGTTTTTTTGCGCCCATAGCAATAATTCTTTTCCAATCATGCTGTTATAGCTGCGTAACGTATTGGGGCGCAATTCCCGTTCTTTTTCCTTCAAAAATTTTTCAATAACTACGTGCAATGGCTCCAGTAATCGCCCATCTTCGTGAACAAAAAACGGATTCCAGCCTTGCGATAATTTTAAATTAAGCCTATCAACAGCAATCCGCAACAATTGTCGAGCTTCACGAACCCCGTATCGAGTTTTGTATCCGGTTACTTTTTCACGCCGGCGAAATAGTTCGTGTGTAACAGGGTGTTTTACGTAATACTCAATACACCAATAGTCGGCGTATTCTTTAAGAACAGCGGGTGTGTAGCCGTACAAATTACTTACTATTGTTCCCCTTGGTTGTTTTTTTTGTGGTATAGACATTTTTTTTTTACGTTGATAGAAAAATCAGCGTAAAAATGACAAATGTAAATTGTTCCGTTATAGTTCCCTTGTTTCAATAGAAAAGCCCGCAACCGCAGGCTTTTTCTACCATTGCGGAAGCGGGGGGATTCGAACCCCCGGTACGGTAACCCGTACGTCAGTTTAGCAAACTGGTGGTTTCAGCCACTCACCCACACTTCCTCGTGTAAAAACTGGTGCAAAAATATACTTTATTTTGACACGTACAATTCTTTTTTCATTTTTTTTATGTACGAATAGAAATTCCACTACCATCACGAACAGATTAATATTATTTCACGAAATATTGCAAAAAAATCTAATCCGCTGTATTGTAATAATATAAAAAGTATTACTTTTGCCGCCAGTTAAAAGAATTGTTAAACCTTTAAAAAAAACAAAACAATGGCAATAAAAGAAGTAAACGAAAATGAAGAAGTGGAAAACACCGCTTCATTGAATGCCGAAACAGAAAACACAGCAGATTCAGATGTAGAAGAATTTGAAGATGATGATATTGAAGAAGATGCGAACGACGACGAAGCATCTGATGACAATATTGATTCTATCATTTCAGCAGCAAAAGCTAATGAAGATGAATTTGATTGGGATAAATTTGAATCGAATCAAACAAATTATTCAAACAAAGAACGCCAGTCTTTAACTGCAATGTACGACGAAACTCTTTCAAGTATTGCAGAAAATGAAGTAGTAGAAGGTGTTATTGTATCTCTTACAAAACGAGAAGCGGTTGTAAATATTGGTTACAAATCCGATGGTGTTGTGAATGTAAACGAATTTCGTTACAACCCCGACTTAAAACCCGGCGACAAAGTAGAAGTATTTGTTGAAAGTCAAGAAGATAAATCAGGACAATTGATTTTGTCGCACAAAAAAGCACGTGCATTAAAATCGTGGGATCGTGTAAACAAAGCGTTAGAAGATAGCGAAATTGTGAAAGGTTTTGTGAAATGTCGTACAAAAGGTGGTATGATTGTAGATGTATTCGGAATAGAAGCATTCCTACCCGGTTCACAAATTGATGTAAAACCAATTCGTGATTATGACGTGTATGTAGGTAAAACAATGGAATTCAAAGTTGTAAAAATCAATCACGAATTTAAAAATGTTGTAGTTTCTCACAAAGCATTGATTGAAGCAGAACTTGAAGTTCAGAAAAAAGAAATTATCTCGAAACTCGAAAAAGGACAAGTACTCGAAGGTGTTGTTAAAAATATTACTACCTACGGTGTATTTATTGACCTTGGCGGCGTAGACGGACTTATTCACATTACCGACCTTTCTTGGGGACGTATTACTCACCCGGAAGAAATCGTGAAATTAGACGAAAAAATCAATGTTGTAATACTTGATTTTGACGACGACAAAAAACGTATCGCATTAGGTTTGAAACAATTAACTCCTCACCCATGGGATACACTTGACGCTAACCTACAAGTGGGCGACAAAGTGAAAGGAAAAGTGGTTGTGATAGCCGATTACGGAGCTTTCGTAGAAATCGCACCGGGAATTGAAGGACTTATTCACGTGAGCGAAATGAGTTGGTCGCAACATTTACGCAGTGCACAAGAATTCTTGCACGTAGGCGATGATGTTGAAGCTGTAGTATTGACACTTGACCGCGAAGAACGTAAAATGTCGCTTGGTATGAAACAATTGAAACCAGACCCATGGGATGCTATTGATACCAAATACACAGTAGGCAGCAAACACCAAGCAACAGTGCGTAATTTTACAAATTTTGGCGTATTCGTTGAAATTGAAGAAGGTGTTGATGGATTGGTACATATTTCAGACTTGTCGTGGACTAAAAAAATCAAACATCCGGCAGAATTCACCTCAGTAGGTGCTCCTATGGAAGTTGTAGTACTTGAAGTTGATAAAGAAAACCGTCGTTTAAGTTTAGGACACAAACAATTGGAAGAAAATCCATGGGATGTATTTGAAACAATTTTCAGTGTAGATTCTGTTCATGAAGGTACAATTCTTGAAATCAACGATAAAAATGTAATCGTAGCACTTCCTTATGGCGTTGAAGCTATTTCAATTCTTAGCCATATTATGAAAGAAGACGGTACACCTGCGAAAGTTGATGAAAAATTAGACTTCAAAGTAATCGAATTCTCAAAAGATGCTAAAAAGATATTTGTTTCACATACACGCACTTTTGAAGATACGAAAAAAGCTGCTGATGAAGCCGATAAAAAGGAAAAAGCAACATCGACTAAGAAAGCAATGAAAAAAGTGAGCGATAGCATCGAAAAAACAACATTAGGTGATGTTTCAGCACTTGCAAATTTGAAATCGGAATTAAAAAAAGCCGAAAGCGAATCTGAAGGTAAAGAATAAAACCTGACCTTGACATATAATTTTTTAAGAAAACCTTTGCATGTTAGCAAGGGTTTTCTTATTTTAGCCTTTCGATAATCTCAAAATGCCGCAATTATGAGCAGTAAAATTACAAAGACAGATTCTTACACAATAGTTGAAATTCTTTCAAACAAAATTGACGCCCAAATAGCTCCTACTATCAAAGCTGAGTTAACAGAAATAGCAGCGACAAACGAAAAAAATATTATTTTAGACTTATCTAACTGTGGATACTGCGATTCTTCGGGATTGAGTGCTATTTTACTAGCTAATCGTTTGTGCAAAAATGCCGGCGGCACCTGCGTTTTGTGCGGATTGCAACATACCGTAGAACGCTTACTTGCAATATCTCAATTGGATTCCATACTTATAGTTGCCCCTGATTTGAAACGAGCAGAGGAAGAATTCACTAAAAAATAATAGTTCTTAGACTTTTCGATTAGAGTATGCTAAAATCGTGCAACTCTAAGCCCTAAATTCTAAACTCAACATTGAATGAACAAAGTAACCATTCTCGGTACAAACTCTGCTTTACCTACTTCGGGACGTTTTTCGTCGGCGCAGGTATTGCAAATGTTTGAACGCTATTTTCTTATTGATTGTGCCGAAGGTACGCAAATGCGATTGCGCCAAGCGAATATTTCATTTGCCAGAATCAAAGCAATATTCATTAGCCATTTGCATAGCGATCATTTTCTCGGCATATTCGGTATGTTATCAACATTCAGTATGTTGGGACGCAAACACGCTCTTTCTTTGTATGCCCCCAAAGGACTTTCCGAAATTTTAAATTCGCCACAGGCGCGTTATCTCGTAGGCGAATTACAGTTTGAATTACACATTCACACACTACCAGACGAAGATTACACGGAAATTTATAGCGATAAAAAATTGACTGTACACTCAATTCGTCTCCATCACCGAATTGATACATGGGGATTTTATTTTAAAGAAAAACCAAGTATTAACGTAAAAAAAGAAGCAATCTCGCAGTATAATTTATCGTTAGACGAAATAATTGCTGTAAAAAACGGTCATGATATTCATCGCCCACAGGGTGAAATAATTTCAAATGCAGAATTACGAGTAACAGACAAACCGCTCCTATCCTACGCTTACATTAGCGACACCGCTTTTTTTCCGCAAATAGCACAGTATATACAAGGCGTGCGTTTACTTTACCACGAAGCTACGTTTTTACATTCTATGTTGCCAAGAGCAATAGAAACATTTCACACGACGGCTCGTCAAGCAGGTGAATTTGCAAAATTAGCGCAGGCAGAACGCTTATTAATCGGACATTTTTCGGCGCGCTATAAATCGGTGGAAGAACTTGAAAAGGAAGCAAAAGAAGTTTTTGCGAATACTGTGGCGGCGAAGGATTTGGAAAGCTATCCACTGTAAATCGGGTAAACAACAATGCAAAAGAACAGTTTTAAAGATATGCTTCGACTCCGCTCAGCCACTGGTCGTTAAGCAGATCCGAAACGACATTTTCAAAATGTTCCTAAAATAAAAAGAGTTAGCAATTCCTCGCTAACTCCTATCTTACAACCTATTGACTACTCTTTTTAATTAAAAAGAGCCATTTTTATAGCCGTAACAGCTGCTTCCACACCTTTGTTTCCGTGCTTTCCTCCTGCTCTATCTTGGGCTTGTTCAAGCGTATCAACCGTGAGAACACCAAATATAAACGGAATATCAAACGAAAGATTCAATTCCGAGATACCGTAACTTACACCTTGACATATATAAGTAAAATGCGGTGTTTCGCCTTGAATTACCGTACCAATTGCAATAACAGCATCAACATCATAGTTTTCCGCGATCGTTTTGCAGCCGTATGTGAGTTCAAATGCTCCCGGCACACGGCTGATAAAAATATTCGCATCGCTCACACCGTGTTTGCGCAGTGTATCAATAGCTCCTTTTAACAATTGATTGTTAATTTGAATATTCCAATCAGAAACCACAATACCAATAGTAAGTGCCGATGCATCGGGTATATTTTCAGCATCGTAGTCTGATAAATTTTTTAGTGAAGTTGCCATAATTTTGTTAGTTTCCAGTTCTCAATTTTTAGTTTTCAGCACTAAAGCGGTAAAACCTCGACCAGAGAAAACCTATTGTTGTACTCTAATAAGATACTTTTCAACCAAGTCTACTTCAGGAGCTGAAGAAAATTTAGTTTTAATTTCGCTATATGCAGCGCGCGCTTTGTCTTTTTGACCTATTTTTTCATACACCTCGCCTGCTTTTATTAAGCAACGAGGCGATAGTGCTTCGTGATTAATTGTATGTGCCGCTTTTATGTATAAATCTACTGCCTTATCCAAATTTCCAAGCTCACTGTAAGCATCACCCATAGCAAGCATTGCCAACGAGGTAGTAACCTCGTCATCGCTTTCGTATTCACTTAAATACGCCAACGCTTGCTCATATTCGCCTATGTGAAGACTTGAAATTCCTGCATAATAGTGTGCTAAATTTCCTGTTGGAGTTCCAGAATACTCTTCAGCAATTTCAGCAAAACCAATTACCGCTTCATTTCCGTTTAATGCCACTGCAAACGAATCAATTGCAAACTGACGTTCAGCACGCCACATCAAACTCTGTGCTTTTGTTTCACGAGGAGCAACTATTAAATGTTTATATGCTATAAATCCGCCTACCAGAATTATCATGGCACCTATAGTATAGACAAATATTTTTTTATTTTTTTCGATAAACATTTCTATTTTAGTCATCGATGTTTCTATGGTTTTCAATGAATCTTGTGAATTTTTTTCTGCTGTCATGAGAATGTTATATATTTTAATGTTACTTCAAATTGAAACGCAAAAATAGTATTTTTTGACATACAACAATGTTTTTTTGAATTAAATTTACGG
>JAISIO010000204.1 GCA_031262005.1 Bacteroidales bacterium | reverse complement strand
TTGTCAAATATTTTTATTTGCACATCGGTAGAACTACGATAATCTCTGTGAATAAGTGCGTTGAGCAAGGCTTCTCGAATGGCATCAAGCGGATATTCAGGTATTTCTGTCCGTTGTGTGGTTTTTCCTATTATTTCAAATGCAAATTTGAGATGTCCGATAATGGTTTGCATGGCTTCATCTGCCACATCATACAAATTGCCGTTAATCATCTTGTCGGCAATAATCATAGATGGCATTTTAAATCGCCCGATATGCACATTGTATAGCAAATTTTCTTTTGAAAACAATATCATGGCGACATATACTTTACCACCCTTTGCATTAGCAAAGGCAACGAGCGATTCAATAACATCTTCGTTAAAAGACAGCTTGAATTCAACCGTTTGTGATTCTTGTTTTGGCAATGTATACATCCTGCTACTCATTTTCTCTTTTTCAACACTTTACCAATCAATTCATTTACCAAAAGTTTTTCGTCTTGGCACAAACCGGTAAAGTATATAGCGCACAAAAATACTAAAACAGATATAAATCCCGTCAATAAAAAGCGATAATTGAAATAAAACATATTTGTTATGAGCCAACAAGTGGCAACCATAGCCAACACGGGGATGGTTTCTCGTAAAAATACTTTCTTAAAAAAATCTCTGATTGACAAACCTGCTAAATGCCTCAAATAAAATAAACGCACAATGGTCGCTATAAATTCGATTGTAACCAACGAAATGACTACCGAAATAACAGGTAAGCCTATTTTTAATAAAATAAACGCAATTGGAAGATTTAAAAGCAATATTCCTCCAACAATAGTTTGATACCCTTTAATTTTCCCCGTAGATTGTGCCGCAGGCATTAGACCTATAGTTAGTTGCATTATCATCACCGCCACAAATGTAAACGAACAAAACATCACCGTATATTCCGGTACATTTTTTAACCACAGCTTGAGTATGGCTGGCATTTCAAATATAATCGGAATAGCAACAATTGCTACAAGGAAAAAACCAAACTTGCTGGCTATCATGGCAAGTCGGAGCATCCGTTTTCTATCATTCATTCCTTCGCTTTTCATTATTTGCGGATTCAGCGCACGAAGCATAGTGTATGACAGCGTTTGTACTTGCGCCGAGATCTGATTGGCTATGCCGTAAGCCGCATTGACCACCGTACCGAAAAAGATATTAAGAACAACGGCTATCCCTTGCGTGCGCCCTACGCCACACAGTGCTCCAAACAAATTCCAACCGGCAAATCCGGTCAGTTCTTTGATAAGGGGTTTGTCTATGCGGATGTGCTTGACACTGCATTCGCTGTATTTTCTTAGGCAAAACATGGAATAGAGCGTAAAAGAAATAATGGTCATTCCTGCCATAAATGCGCCGTAAGCCACAAGGCGATTTGGTTGCAGAAACCACGCCAGCGAAAGAGCAATGGCAAGTTTAATAATAGATTCTATAATGTTTACCACTGCTATCCACAGCATATTTTCGTGCGCATTGAGCGAGGCGGTAAAGGGTACGGAAATAATGGTGAAAAATACCGAAACGGACATAAAGGCGTAGAGTACTTTTGCAGTGCTTATTCTGTCCGCAGGAATATTGAGAAAGCCACCGAACAAAAACGGCATCATGGCAAAGAGCAAAGCAACCACTACAACGCCTATTCCAATGTGCAACACCCAACTGTTGGTGAAAATTTTCTTTTGCATAGCAAAATCGCCCGTACCCTGATGAAACGACAGGTAGCGTTGCGTAGATACGGTCATGGCGGCATTGAGAAACGACAGCATGGCTATCACGCCGGCAATGAGGTTAAAAATACCATAATCCGAAGCACCGAGTGCATTGAGCACAAGCCGCGTGGAATACAGCGTGATGCCCATAGTGAGCAACATCTTGCCGTACAAAATACCGGTGTTAAATACCACTCTTGTGGATGCTTGTTGTGGTGTTCTCATTGTGTTGTTTGTTTTGCCTATTTTAATATTTCTATTTTCTCTTTCCCTTTTTGAGTCAAAGAATATTGTTGTTTTGGATGTTTTGGGGTTTGTGGATATTTCATTGCCACAAAGCCTTGTTTTATAGCAGGAGTAAGGTATTCATTAAGAAAATTATCTCTACCCGATAAAGACATACGCACCATCATTTCTTTCAAGGAAAGATGGTGATTATCAATTATTTTTAGCAACTTAATGACTTTTTCGTCTACTTGTCCTGTTACTTGTCCTGCTACTTGTCCTGCTACTTGTCCTGTTACTTGGGTGGAACTGAGAGAAGTCAGTACATTTTCTCTTTTAATTATCGTTTGAAATCCAAAATTCGGGTCAAATGTTGGCTTACCAAGTCCTTTTGCCACACATTGTTTGGTCATTTCTTCCGTCCCGGTACCCATTCGTTCTATTGTCCCTCGCAAATACATTGCTTCGGCAATTAACGGATTTGCAGGCATAGAACGGTGGGTTGTGTATAATTGTTCAATAGTTAATTCGTGAGGAAAATTAGCCGGATTTGAAACTTCAAATCTGTCTGCAAAAAGCATAACCTGCACACTGCCGTTGCTGGTGTAATCGCGGTGTGCTACGGCATTCACAATGGCTTCGGTAACGGCTTGTTTGGGAATTTCATACTCTACATCCACGGTTACACTTTTGCTCCGGTCGCCTACATAGAGATTGATTTTCGACAGTACAAAATCAACAGCCTGCTCAATCATTTCAAACACATCGCCTTTATACACTTGATACGAAGGTATCGGTTTAACTTTGTCCAGTCCGTGAAAATGAGCGCATCGTACTTCGGAAGTAATAAAAAACCGTTGTGGAGTGTTTCCAAAAAGCAACAACGCTGCATTGGTAATTCGTTCGCCGTCAATCAAATTCAAATGTGTTAACACGGCTCGGACATCTGAATTTTCGGTGAATGGAAATGACCGTTTTCGTTGTGCAATGCCTACGAATGTGCGGATTTTCTCTTCGCTCAAATCGACAAATGTGGCACGAGGGTTGAATGTTGCATCGAAAGGCGTAGTACGAATAATCTCGTTATCTTCCAAATAACGTATTAATGTGGCATAAACAGCTGATTTAAGCAGTTCCGGCACATCAAAACTTTTACGCACAACTGATTGTTGCACTTTTTGTATTAATTTTTGTTCCTTCAAATGTCGTTCACCTGAAACTTCTTTCAAGAAAACAAAACGAGTTTTACCACGTTTTGTGGCATAATCATATTCTCTTTCGGTTGACGAGATGCCTTCCGAATCTTCAAAGCCATATTTTTCGCCGAAAAGCCCAATGTAAATATCGCAACGCTCCACTTCTTGCAGAAAAATAGTAGTAGGCATAGTCGTCATGGCAGGTACATTTTCAAACACAAACGGCTCGAAAAATTTGCCCAGCAAAGCATCGCTAGTCAAATAATCAAACAGCATTTGCCGTTCTTCTGCAAATTCTGACTGCACGCTACTTATGAAAACTCGTTTTTTCTGCATAAAAGTACAATCGTTACGCCAATAATTTTTGTTTTAATTTTTCAAATTCTTGTTTGGTTAAAGTTCCTGCATCTAATAAGTCTTTTGCTGTTTCCGTTGCACGCTTGCTTTTCAGTATGATAGCAAGCATATATAAGCCCTTTTCGGTAAAGGCTTTGGATAATTTATTTTTGCCACCCCAACTTGAAGTCAAAATTTTTGACTTCAAGTTTGACCATTCGTTTTTATTTAATTCAATAATATATCCATCAATAAATTTATCGGGATTGTTCGCCACAGCTTGATTGATATGCTTGGTTTCAACATTGTACAATTCTGCTACGTCACTATCAAGAATAATGTGCTGATTACGCAATGTGATAATCTTATTTTCTACTTTATTTATTTCAGTCATATTTTTCTTCTTTCTTCACTTTCCAATAACGGGATTGTTTTACCATACAGATGCTTTCATTTATATTTCTTGTGTTGTTACTGCTGCTGAAAATTCTTCTATTTCTCTGTCAATCAGTTCTCTTATCTCTTTCTCGGGAAACTGTAACATATATTCGGCAACTCCGATTGGTTTATTAAAATCTCGCAGAGCCAACTCTATATCCACCTTCCCTTTTGTGGCACAAAGAATGATACCTATTGACGGATTTTCGTCTTCTTGTTTTATTTTATCATCAAGCAAACCGAGATAATAGTTCATTTTGCCGACATATTCAGGTTCAAATTCGCCGATTTTCAAGTCAATAGCCACCAAAGCATGTAATTTGCGATTGAAAAACAATAAATCAACAAAATAGTCTTTATTGCTGTGTGTTAGGCGATACTGATTGCCGACAAAAGTAAAACCTGCTCCCAATTCAAGTAAAAAATATTTAATTTTCTCTACAATTTTTCGTTCCAACTCCCGCTCTTTCAATGGGAATTTCAAACCAAGCATTTCGAGATTGTAAGTCGATTTCAATATTTCGTTCGCCTGCTCTTGCAAATCTTCAGGCAATGTGCGTGCAAAGTTATTCTTTTTTGATACTGATTTTGTGTTTTTATAACTATCTGCTTTTATAAAATTGAGTAAAACATCATGTGTCAATCCCAATTCGATTGCTGAATTTATATAGAAAATTGCTTCGTCCATAGACTTCGCTTTTCTGATAATCAAAACATTGTGCCTCCATGGTAAAAGTGCAACGCTCCGTTGCACTTTTTCATCAGCCAAGCAGTAGAACTCATAAAAGTTCTTCATATTCCATAAATTGCGTGGCGAAAAACCGGTTGTATCGGGAAATTCTTGTTGTAAATCTACCGAAAGTTGCTTCACCACACCACTTCCATAGCCTTTCTCCATTTTTTCTTCCGAAAGTCGTTTGCCTATATTCCAATACATCGTCATCATTGCCGAATTAACACGTTGTGCCATCACTACTCGCGTTGATTTTATTTCGGAAATGATTTGCCGTAGCATCTCATTGTATTGGTTATGTTGTAATATGCTTGACACTTGTTTTTTGTTCATTTTACTTTCCAATAGCCACCCTTGTTTGCGCCTATGCGTTCGAGTAAGCCTTTGGCTTTGAGTTTTTCAATATCGCGATGTATAGTCATTCTTGCTACCTGTAATTTATCTGCTATTTGTGCTGTGGTAATAGTATTGTCTTCACCGATTAAGTCAAGAATTTTACTCTCTCTATTTTCTGTAACATTTTCTGCACTTGATTCATATTCAACCTTCACAACCCCGTTTGATTCGGTGTATTCTGGTTTCGGGAATTCCGGCTTCCGCACAGTCTTCCGTCATTCGCATAATGCCGCGCCCCCAATTCTCTATGAACCCTGCTTTATAAAATACATCGGCAAGTAATTTATTCCGAGGTTTTGATAAATATTCTTTTTCAAATCTTTCTCAACGATTTTTTAGAAACGTGCAAAGTAATCGCTACCACTCCGGGAATTTGTACCCGTACTTGGGATTTTCCATTAATCCACATCAATTCGCCTTCTACGCCACAAAAAACGCCTTCCATAATTTGTACTTTATCGCCCTTAGCAAAAGTTGTAGTGGTGCTTATTTGCAGTTCTTCCGCATTGTTTGCAGCAAACACTCGCATAAAATCGCACATTTGCTTCTCGGGCACAATCATCGTCTTGCGAGTGTGTTTATCTATCATAAAAGATAGTTTTAAACACCTTTCGTTTATCAACGAATAAGCCTGTTCTTTAGTGCTGTGTACAAACACAATATTGGGAATTTGCACTTTTTGCACCATTCGTTTACGACCGCTATACATACGTACTTCACTACGCACAGGAACAAAATTTTCAATACCAAAACCGTCCAAATGTCTTTTTATAGAAAGTTCTTGATTAGCACGTGTTTTTGCAACGAACCAAAAATTAGTAATGCATTTATTATCTGTATTTTGCATATTTAAGAAGCAGGATTTATGGTGCGCTTCGCGCTATGTATGGAACACATACATAACCATCAAACTCATAGAAAATCAGCCAAAAATACGACTTAAAAGATAATTGGCAATAAAAAAATACTGATTATTTGGAGAAAGTAGTTTCAATGAGAAATTTCAATTTTACTGCTTCATAATCGTAATTTATATGCATATATTAGTTACTTTTGCGTTGTAATTTTCATTGTTCAACTCTACAACTTTCAATTAACATCATGCACGTATCGGTTTTTATCCCTTGTTTTATAGACCAATTGTTTCCCCAAACGGGCGAAAATTTCATACACTTGTTGCACAAGGTAGGTTGTTCGGTGTATTATAATCCTGAGCAAACGTGTTGCGGACAACCATCATATAATAGCGGTTACACTGCCGAAACACAAACTATGGCACGTAAATTTCTGAAAGACTTTGCCGGCACCGATATTATTGTAAGTCCGGGTGGTTCGTGTACCGGATTTGTAAAACGACACTACGATTCGCTGTTTGATACTCAGCATGAAAAAGAACAGGCAAAAGCATTAGGCGCACGTATGTACGAAATCTGTGATTTTTTGGTTAATGTTCTCAAAATTACCGATGTAGGAGCTGTGTTTCCTGCAAAAGTGTGTGTGCACGATTCGTGTGCTGCGCTGCGTGAATATGCTTTGCGCAACGAACCACGGCAATTGCTCTCTCATGTAAAAGGCTTGAAAATTATAGAAATGCCCGAAAGCGATACTTGTTGCGGATTTGGCGGTACATTTTCGGTGAAACAGCCCGCCATATCGCAAGCTATGGTTGAACAAAAAGTGCGTAATGCCATAGAAAGCGGCGCCGAATATATTAC
>JAISIO010000117.1 GCA_031262005.1 Bacteroidales bacterium | reverse complement strand
GCGCAAGTTTAGCGATAGCGTAACTTGTTCCTACAATAAAAAAGAAATAGAAAATGAGTAGAAAGTATAAATTTAGAAATCCTAAAGGTTTGTATTTTGTCAGTTTTGCCACAGTTAATTGGATTGATGTTTTTACAAGACGTATGTATAAAGAAATTTTGGTAGAAAATTTGAATTATTGTATTGACAATAAGGGGTTGAAAGTGTGGGCTTGGGTAATAATGTCAAATCACATACACTTATTAATGAGTTCAGAAACAAATAATTGTGCTGATATTTTGCGTGATTTTAAACGAGTAACTTCAAAAAAGATACTTAAAGCGATAGAAGAAAATCCGCAAGAAAGTCGTAGAGAATGGATGTTATGGATGTTTGAACGAGCAGGAAAGAAGAATTCAAATAACTCGAAATATCAATTTTGGCAACAACATAATCAACCTATTGATATTTCAAACAACCCAGATAAAACGCTAAAAGCATTGAATTACATACATCAAAATCCGGTAATGACAGGTTTTGTTGATAGTGCGGAGCATTATCCGTACAGTAGTGCGGTGGATTATGCAGATGCTAAAGGAATGGTAAAAATAGAGAAGATATATGAATAGGTTAATAAATGTGGAAGGCACAAGTTACGCTATCGCTAAACTTGCGCCAATAGGGGATTTATAAAAACAGCAAACATATTATCAATGTAATAATAAATACCGTATGAAATATCAAACAAAAATATCGTTATTTCTTTGTGCCTTTTTTACAATACATTGTATGGCACAAACACCTATGGATTCTCTGATTCTCAATAGTAAGAAAATAGATTTTGATCATTTAAAACAAGTGTCGGATAGATTGTATCATAGCTTTTACAATTGCGATTCATTAAGTACCGGAACTACAATAGAATTACGATATTGCCTTACTGTACAACTGCAAAGAGAAAACTCTCTATTACAAAAACGATTACAAGAAATTATTGATACTGCTTCTCAATACGTAGATGATACAATGTATAACAACAAATTATTCGTAGAAAAAATAGAACTAACACAAGAAATATGGGAGCGATACCGCTTTGCATACTGCAATCAATGTGTAGGTAATTTTCGATACTATGAAAAAGCAGATATATTAGATTTTTTGCAATGTGCAATTGAACTTACAATTAAACGACGTGAGGAGATAGAAGAAAGATTCTCCCCCACGAATGAATAACGAATAAACGACATACCCTGCTCGCGCGGACGTGTCGTCCGTGTGAATAAAAAAAAGAAATAAGTATGAATAGCAACGAAATAAATATGGAGATATGATAGCCCCGTTTGGCGCAAGTTTAGCGATAGCGTAACTTGTGCCTACAATAAAAAAGAAATAGAAAATGAGTAGAAAGTATAATCTATAAATCCCCGCTCGCGCGGACGTGTCGTCCGTGTGAATAAAGAAAAAAGCATGAATAACATACGAAGTAATTATTTTGATATAATAGCACACGGACTGCAATTCCGCGCGAGCGGTGTTTTTTTTGTTTTCAGGGGAACTATTTGTTTTTTTCTTTTTGTTTTCTTTTTGCCCAGCAGCCCAGCCCTGTGGAAATAAAAAAATGTATTTTTGCGAGACGGTAGAATACTACTCGTACAACTATTGATAACTTATTACACGACAATGATTTCTTTATTTCAACCAGACACCGAATGGCTTATTACGGAAACTGATTTTAACGCCGAACGGCATCAAATAGCCGAAAGTATTTTTAGTATTGGCAACGGACACATGGGGCAACGTGCCAACTTTGAAGAACAATACAGCGGCAAATCCTTGCGGGGCAATTACATTGGCGGCGTATTTTTCCCCGACAAAACTCGTGTGGGCTGGTGGAAAAACGGCTACCCCGATTATTTTGCAAAAGTGCTCAATGCTCCCTCGTGGATTGGCGTGAATGTGTGGGTGAACAATCAACCGCTTGATTTAGCGCAATGCGAAATTCTTTCGTTCTACCGCCAGCTTGATATGCAAGAGGGAATTTTATCACGCTGTGTTCAAGTGAAAATGCCCGATGGAACAAAAATTGCTTTTGAAACCGAACGTTTTGTTAGTGTGGTAGATACCGAAATCGGCGCATTACGATGCGGATTGCGGGCATATACTAATTGTAGCATTCGAGTAGAATCAACCATTAATTCCGATGTGCACAACGAAGATTCAAATTACAATGAATCGTTTTGGGATTCCATAGCGCACAATATTGACAGCACCTATATATATGCAATCGACAGAACAAAAAAAACGCCTTACGATGTACCGCAATTTGCCGTGGCAACGGCAGTAAACACACTTTTTTCTATTGAAAATCAACCTGTAAAATCGCAACGGGCGTGTTCGGGAAAATTGCTTTCGGAAAGTGTGGAAATAGAACTACAAGCGCAGCAATGGTTGGACATTGAAAAAATTGCCTGCCAAATTTCTACCCTTAACTATGCCGAAAACGAATTGGCGCAAACCGTAGAAATTCGTTTGAGCGAAGCCTCGCAGAAAGGTTTTGCACAATTGAAACAAGAACACGTGCAAGCATGGGCTGAAAAATGGAAAACAAGCGATATTCGCATAGAAGGCGATGAGGCTGCGCAGCAAGGTATTCGTTTCAATATTTTTCATCTGCACCAAACCTATTCGGGCAATGATAGCCGTTTGAATATTGGACCCAAAGGATTTACCGGCGAAAAATACGGCGGCAGCACCTATTGGGATACCGAAGCATTTTGCTTGCCGTTTTATCTTGCCACATCGCCGGAACAGGTTAGCAAACAACTTCTTATGTACCGCTATAAACAATTGGACAGAGCAATTGCCAATGCCGAAAAATTAGGATTTTCGGGCGGAGCTGCCTTGTTCCCAATGGTTACCATGACCGGCGATGAATGCCACAACGAATGGGAAATAACGTTTGAGGAAATTCACCGAAACGGCGCAATTGCTTACGCCATATATAATTACACGAACTACACCGGCGATAAATCCTATTTAATGGAAGGCGGATTGGAAGTGTTGATTGCAATTTCGCGCTTTTGGGCGCAGCGAGTAACACTCTCGCCTACAAAACGAAAATATATGATTTTGGGCGTAACCGGACCAAATGAATACGAAAACAACGTGCACAACAATTGGTACACCAATTATTTCGCACGCTGGTGTTTGCACTATACTTTGGAAACTATTAGTTGGGCGAAACGAGTTGCCAAACAAGAATTTGCGGAATTGTGTGCAAAAATTTCTTTCGACGAAAATTTTGAAGTGTTGCGCTGGACAGATATTACCAAAAATATGTATGTGCCCGAAGACGAAAATTTCGGCATCATTTTACAAAACGACGGCTATTTGGACAAAGAACAAAAAACCGTTGCGGAACTTCCTGCCAATCAGCGACCTATAAACCAACATTGGTCGTGGGATAGAATTTTGCGTTCGTGCTATATAAAACAAGCCGATGTAGTGCAGGGGCTGTATGTGTTTGAAAAAGATTTTGATACGGAATACATTGAACGCAATTTCAATTTTTACGAAGCTCGTTGCGTACACGAATCGTCGCTTTCGCCGTGTATACACTCAGTAGTAGCATCGAAAATAGGTAATGCGGCAAAAGCCTATGAACTTTATTTGCGTACCGCTCGTTTGGATTTGGACGACTATAACAAAGAAGCGCACGAAGGGTTGCACATTACCAGTATGGCGGGCACGTGGTTGGCTATTGTGCAAGGTTTTGCAGGAATGCGCACCCAATCGCACACCATAAGTTTTGCACCGCAGTTACCTAAGGAATGGAACAAACTTTCGTTTTCAATTCTGTATCGTGGCGCATTGCTCCACATTTGCATGACCGCTTCCGCAATCGAAATTTCGTTAGCCGAAGGAGAGTTGCGAGAAATAATTGTCAATGACAACTATTATTCTTTGCAAGAAAGAAAAGTTGTTGTAAATCTGTAATTGTCCGAAAAGTGAGGCGCAATTACAAACAGTTCAGTTCAGACAAATACCCTTTTGTCTCAGGTCCTAAGTTGCATATAGTGTCGAAAATACTAACATTAGATTGAAATCCAAATTTTTCGTCAAATACTTGTGAATAACCAATTTGCGGTAACTTTACAGGTTGTTTGGGAGAAAGAGCGTATCGCCAGTCGTGAGCAACGCTATTGAGTGGCGTAAATGTTTCGCTTGCGGTAATTGTTGGCGATAACCCTATAAGTTTGCACAGCGTGTGAAGTAATGATTCATTCAAATCCCACAAAAACGGTTTGCGTGCATCGAGCACCGCAAAGCACGCATCGGCATAATACTCAAAAAACGGCGATGACTGATATGCCGAAACCAAAGCGTGTTTATGCTGTTTTACCCATGTTTCGGCATACGAAATGCGCACATCGCGAATGGGCGTTTTTGAACCCTGCGGTTTTTCGACCGGCACAATTAAATCGAGCAAACCGTTGGCTGAATAAATGGTACAGCGATTTCGGTAGCTTTGTTTTATATAATGCTCGTGAGCTTCCAAGCACACGGTTTTGGTGTGGGCAATGTGGGCAAAGTAAGCAAGTGGAGGAAAATAAGCGGTGGAAAATAGCATGTGTGTATGATTTATGAGAGAGAGAATTATATGAATAATTGTAAAATAAGGCTTCGACTCCGCTCTGCCATCGGTCGTTGAGCGAAGCCGAAACGACATTTTTAAACGTTCCATATACTACACTGCAAAACTACAATTATTTAAGCATACAAATACCATGCACATTGTGTAAAACTCTTTAAAAAAATATAAAATTACAAAATGCTCGTATGAAAATAATACGTACCTTTGGTACGTTTGAAAAAAGACTTACACCGTAAGCAATTTCACGATTTTAAAATTTAGTCTCCATACTATAAACAACAAGGGGTTGAAACCCCTTGCTAATTTTTAATGTACTTATGAAGAAAACCTACACACGCATTCTCATTGTTGCCTTTGTATTTCTGAGCAACATTGCCTTTGGGCAAGTAAAAAAATTCTCCGGCGATTCGCAATTGTTTTTCAAAGAATTAGAAACGTTTTTTGAGGCAAACACTCGCAAAGACGAATTGATGACGTTTTACAAAGAATTTAAACTTTTTTGGGAATCGGGAGCACTTTCCGATGCTCAGAAAGAGCAAATAGTGGATAATTCAAATGCCATGTTGAAAAAATATGCGCGTGCCTATCCCAACTTTTTGAATTATTACGCTACCGTAAAATTGTTTTTCGATAAGAAAGTACCCCAAGAAAGTTATAAAAATTGGGACAAAGCATATATGTATTTGTTGAAAAGTAAAAGTTTGGCAACAACCAATTCGTTTACCGTTTCCACCAAAGAATTGTTGCAAAATGCAACATTGTATTCTTCAAATTCGGTAAGATGGCGTGTGTTGCAGTTCAAGGATTTTAGTATTTCTTTTGAACATAATCAAGCTCTGCTCCGTTTTGCACCCTCCGACATTATTTGTGAAGCATTGAAAAGCGAAATGAGTATATTGCAAGCCGACGGGTATTATTCAATGTTCGACAACACGTGGCACGGCAAGGGCGGTATGGTAACATGGGAACGCTCGGGTTTTGTGCGCGAAGATGTGAATGCAACATTAGGAAATTATACTATTGATATGACAAAATCAGCGTATACAGCCGATTCGGTGTGGTTTATCAATAGCAATTATTACGATAAAAAAATTCAAGGTCGCTTGGAAGACAAAGTAATTGCCGCAAAAAATCCGGAACAAATCAATTATCCGAAATTTGTGTCGTATCAAACAGTTTTCTCATTAAAAAATGTATATCCGGGCGTAGATTACCGAGGTGGTTTTACCATGAACGGTTCACGTTTTATAGGTTCGGGAACGCCCGAAAATCCTGCTTCACTGGTATTTCGCCGTGGCGATTCGGTGTTGGTTCGCACTCGTGCGCTCGATTATGTATTTCGTAACGAAGGCGTTATTAGTCAAAACAGTGCAGTGAGTATTTATGTTCAGCAAGATTCTATTTATCACCCCGGATTGCAGTTTCGCTACGATATAGCCACTCGCCAAGTAACTTTGCTGCGTACCACCAATGCCGAAAATCTTTCGCGCACGCCATTTTTTAATACCTATCATCAAATAGATATGGACGTACCGCAACTGACGTGGAAAATAGATTCTCCCGAAATGTTATTTGGCGGTTTGGAAGGTTCAAATAACAACAATGCCGTGTTTGAATCGGCAAATTATTTCCGCGAATCACGCTTTATGGAAATTGGAATGTACGACCAAACTCACCCCTTGGTAGCGTTACAAAACATTGCGAAACAAAAAAACTCCACAACTTTTTCGGTGAGCGATTTGGTGAAATATTTGCGTATGCCCGAAACCGATGTGCGCCACTTGTGTTTAGACCTTTCGTTTCGAGGGTTGATAAAATATGATAAAGACCGTTCGATAATTGAAGTGCAACCTCGAGCATTTGAATATTTGAATGCCCGTGTGGGTAAAATAGACTACGATGTTATTCAATTCAAATCAACACACGATGTGAAAGGTTTGCAGAATGCAAAACTTAATCTTACCACCAATGAACTCGATATGGTGGGCGTTTCACGCATTCAAGTGAGTGATTCGCAGAATGTTGTGTTTTTCCCACGAGGAAGCCAAGTGGTAATGTCTAAAAACCGCAACTTCAAGTTCGATGGGGTGATTGCTGCCGGTTTGTTTACTTACTACGGACGTGGTTTCGATTTTAATTACGAAGAATTTAAAATCAATTTGCAAAATGTGGATTCGCTTAAAATAAAAGTAGAAAGTTTCACGCCCAATAAACAAGGAACCTATCCGTTGGTAGACATTAAAAATGCCGTGGAATACATTACCGGCGATATTCAAATTGATGCGCCCGATAATAAATCATCGCGCAAAAATAAACCTGAATATCCTATATTCGACAGCAAACAAGATTCGTATGTCTATTACGATTATCCGAATATTTACGGCGGAGTGTACAATCGTGAGAAATTTTATTTCAAAGTCAATCCGTTTATCATCGACAGTTTGAACAGTTTCAAAACCAAAAGTTTGGGCTTTGCCGGAAGTTTGTATTCCGCCGATATTTTTGAAATCATGCAAGAACGCATAGTGGTTCAGCCCGATTATTCACTCGGTTTTGTGCGCCCTACCGGAACTGCCGGTGCGCCAATTTACAAAGGAAAAGGAACATTTACCGACACTATTAATTTAAGTTTCAAAGGCTTGCGTGGTTTCGGAACAATTAATTATTTACAATCGCAAGCCGTTTCACGTCGTGGATTTGTGTTCTTCCCCGATTCCACCAATGGTATTGCTGAGCAGTATTCCATAAAAGCGCAAAAAGGCGTGAATACCGATGCTAACGGCGAAGATGTTGCAATTCATTGGGAACCGTACAACGACAAATTGATTGCGCAAGAACGCGGCAAGAAATTCAAACTCTATGGCGACAGCACTTCGCTTGCTGGCGGATTGATTTACGGTACTGCAGGCTTGCGCGGATTTGGGGTATTTACGTTCAACGAAGCACAAATTACGTCAAACACCTTCAATTTTAAAGAACGACAAGCACTTGCCGATACGGCGGATTTCAATTTGACTTCGAGCGTGGCGGCATTGGACGAATTGGCGTTCAAAACCACCAATGTGTCCACAAAAGTTGATTTTGATACCAAGAAAGCAAACTTTACTGCAAACGATTCGCTTACCGTAGTGCAATTTCCTCGCAATAAATACATCAGCTATTTGAAACATTTTTCATGGGATTTGGTAACCAAAGAAATTGAGTTGGGAAGTGCCGAAGCTCTAACAAATCCGAGTATTGTGCCAAGCGTACACTTTTATTCGGTGCATCCGCGTCAAGATACGTTGAATTTCAAATCGGGTTATTCCAAATACGATATGAAAAATTACGTGATTCAAGCCTACAAAGTACCGTATATAGATGTGGCGAATGCCCGTATAATGCCGCATACAGACAGTGTGGTGCAGGTGTTTGAAGATGCTCGAATGGCTACCGTTTCCAATGCTGAAATGTTTGCCGACCGCACCAATCGTTATCACAAAATTTATAATGGCACATTTGAAGTGAAAGGAAAACTTTCGTTCTCGGGAACAGGTACTATTGATTACGTAGATGAGGTGAAAAAACGCACACCAATAGCACTTTCGGAAATTACACTCAGTGAAGAAAAACGCACAATTGCCAGCGGACATATCAGCGATTCGGCGAATTTCTCACTTTCACCGGTGTTTAAATATTATGGTGATGTACTCGTTAATTCATGGCGTAAAGATTTGATTTTCGATGGCTATGTGCTCACCGACTTCCAATGCACATCGCGACCACCATCGCCTGATTATGAACGATATCCGCCTGCTTGGTATGCCTTCAAATCGGAAATTAATCCTGAAGAGATTTTTATTCCAATCACACAATCGCCAACCGATATGTACAAAAACCCATTGGGAACGTCATTGTATTTAGCCTACCGTCCTACCACTGTTTACACTGCGTTCATGACGCCGAAATATTTCGACAAAGACAGTCCGTTAATTGACACGTATGGATATTTGTTCTACGATAAATCAGCAAAACGCTATAAAATAGGACCTCGCGACAAAATTCTCAATGACTCTATCAATGGTAATATTGTAAGCATTCACCGTGATAATTGCAATGTTTACGGCGAGGGAGCTATCAATCTGGGCTTAGATTTAGGACAGGTAAAATACGGAAATTACGGTTCCGTAACGCACAATGCCGGTTCACGACGTACAACGCTTGAAACTGTGGGATTTGCTGATTTTTATTTTGACCCTAAAATTTTGCAATCAATTGGCGACACGCTTGCCAAACGCAACGATTTACTGGGCGTGGATATGGCTACAAAAAAATTCCGACGAGGAGCTATTGAAGCACTTGGAGCAAGCAGAGCAAACGAATTTATCAACGAAATTCAACTGTATGGAACTATACGAAAATTACCGAAAGAATTTGACCACAGTATTACATTCTCGTCGCTTGATTTAGTATGGGACTCTACCGCTTCGGCATTCCGTTCGGCAAAAGGCGTGCAAATAGGCGTTATGAGCATTGGCGGAGTGATTGTGAATAAAATGGTAACCGGTCATGTGGAATACGCAAAATTGTATCGCGGTGATATGCTTACTATTTATTTGGAACTTGACCCAACTTCGTGGTTTTTCTTTCATTACGAAAACCAAGAACTGCTCTTTGTGAGTTCCAATACAATGTTCAACACCGCTGTGGATATGATAAAAGAGCCAAAACGCATGATGCAAGTGCCTAAAAAAGACGCCCAATATAAATATGCAACAACTTCGGAAGCATGGAAAACGAACGTTGTGAATATGATACGTTCGGGTGCCGGATATAATAATTTTATACCACCAACCATGCCGCCGGTATTACGTAATGCCCAAAGTGCGCAATTTGACGAAGCTGCTGAAAACGCAGAAGGCGAACAAACTGAAGCTGCAGAAGCCGCTGCAAGCGAAGGAACGGAAGAATCAGGCGAACAAGCTCCAACTGAAAACGCAGGTGAAGGCGAGCAAACTAATGCCGACCAAGAAACTGCTGCACCGGCAGAAGCAAACGCAGCAGAAGAGCAAAAATCGGAGAAAGCGAGTGAAGAAGAAGCTGCAGAAGAAGAAGAGCCTATGAAAGAAAAAAAATCGAGGGCGTCGAAAAAGCAACCAGTAGATGACTATGAAGATGAATAAATAACAATGGCTAATCGATTCGTCAGTTAGTCGATTAGCCGATTAATCAAAAAACAATACAATATGACACACGAAGCATTAATATCAGAAGCGTTAAAATCAAAAAATTGGCAAGAAATACGGTCGGATTATTCTTGGGAAATTTACAAAATCCAATCGGAATTTGTAAACGGATTTAAAAAACTCGCCGAAATAGGTCCATGTATTTCCATTTTTGGTTCGGCTCGCACACAAAAAGAAGAAAAATACTACAAATTAACTCAGGAAATAGCACAAAAACTAACCAAACAAGGCTATGGAGTTATTAGCGGTGGCGGTCCCGGAATTATGGAAGCTGCCAATAAAGGTGCACAAAAAGGACGCGGTAAATCGGTGGGATTAAATATTGATTTACCTTTTGAACAATCGCCTAACAAATATATTGACCGCGATAAACTTATTAACTTTGAATATTTCTTTGTGCGCAAAGCCATGTTTGTGAAATATTCGCAAGGTTTTATTGTAATGCCCGGCGGATTTGGCACAATCGATGAATTATTTGAAGCTCTTACACTTATTCAAACTCGAAAAATCGGTGCATTTCCGGTAATACTCGTAGGAAAAGAATATTGGGAAGGCTTGTTTGAATGGATTAAACGGGAAATGATAGACGAAGCTCATTACATTTCCGACGAAGATGTGAACATAATGCACTTGGTGGACGATGCTGACGAAGCAGTGGGAATTATCAATGCATTTTATAGTAAATATTTATTGAAACCGAATTTTTAGGCGAGCAATCTGAGTTTGCTCACCATCATAAAGAACAGGGCAGCCGCACAAAATCGCGATATTTTTGTAATTACTTGATTTCTTTGGAGTTATACAACATTTGGTTGTCCACAGATTTAACAGATTTTCACAGTACAGTAATGAAAAATCTGTACAATATGTGTCATCCTTTACTATTATTTAAAATAAATATTATAACTACCCCCACCCCCCTAAAGGGGGCTTTCTGAGCCGTGAAATAGCACTAAGCAATAGATCTTCCACTGAGCAAAAGTCCCCTTTAGGGGATTTAGGGGTAAAATAACGGATACTCCTAAAGTTGTTTGATTGTTAGTGAGTTATTTGTTTTTTTGCTCGCCCTACATAAAAAAAGCGAGTAATCGGATTATGATTACTCGCTTTTTTGTGCTATTACGTTATTCGCTACAGCACCGCACTTGCTGCTTCCACGTCTTTATTCACTTTTTTCACAAGTCCTTGTAATACTTTTCCCGGACCTACTTCGGTAAACGATGTTATGCCGTCGGCAATCATATTTTGCACCGTTTGTGTCCAACGCACCGGAGCAGTAAGTTGCAGAATTAAATTTGCCTTAATTTGCGCTGCATCGGTATATGGTTTTGCATCAACATTTTGATACACCGGACAAATTGGAGTATTGAAATTTGTTGCTGCAATTGCAGCTTCCAATTCCACACGAGCAGGCTCCATAAGCGGCGAGTGGAATGCTCCGCCTACCGGCAATTTCAGTGCACGTTTAGCTCCTTTGGCAAGCAAAAGTTCGCAAGCTTTATCAATTCCGGCATTTGAACCCGAAATTACCAATTGTCCGGGGCAATTGTAATTTGCAGCCACTACCACTTCTCCTTCAATAGATGCACACACATCTTCTACGGTTTTGTCGTCCAAATTCAAAATTGCTGCCATTGTCGAAGGATTCAATTCACAAGCTTTTTGCATAGCCATTGCACGTTTTGACACAAGCACAAGTCCATCTTCAAACGAAATCGCACCTGCCGCTACCAATGCCGAAAATTCTCCCAATGAATGACCGGCAACGGCTTGCGGCTGAAATTTATCGCCAAGCACTTTTGCCATAATCACAGAATGTAAAAACACTGCGGGTTGCGTTACTTTGGTTTGTTTCAAATCTTCGTCGGTTCCTGCAAACATAAGGTCGGTTATGCGAAAACCTAAAATTTCGTTTGCTTTTTCAAACAGTTCTTTGGCTTGTGGATAGGTATCGTACAAATCTTTACCCATACCTACAAATTGCGCCCCTTGTCCGGGAAAAACGTATGCTTTCATATTTTTTAATTTAGAA
>JAISIO010000043.1 GCA_031262005.1 Bacteroidales bacterium | reverse complement strand
CCTACCCTTTCAACGCATTAGCCCCGCTAACAATTTCAAGTATCTCATTGGTAATCAATGATTGACGAGCTTTATTGTATTCAATTCGGAGCGAATGTAACATTTCGCCGGCATTGTCGGTGGCTTTGTGCATGGCAGTCATGCGCGCGCCATGTTCCGAGGCGTATGAATCGAGCAATACACTGTAAAATTGCGTTTTCAACGAACGAGGAATTAAATCTATGGCAATAGCTTCCTTGCTTGGTTCGCTTATATAGTCAAGAGAGTAATTTTGTTTTTCGGCTATTGTATCAGGATCTTGCTCAATAGGCAAAAACTGTTTTTCGGTAATGATTTGCGTTGCGGCATTTTTAAAACTATTGTACACCATAATAACTTTATCAAAACTGCCGGCAACAAAATCACTCATAATTTCTCCGGCAATGGCGGCAACGTTATCAAATGTAAGTTCATCATAAATGTAGTCGAAATTTTTGGCAACGCTTACTTGTTTCGATTTAAGAACTTCTTGCGCTTTTTTTCCTATAGAATACACCGTTGTTTGTTTGCCTGCATATTCCCCATTCAAAAGAGCTATGGTTGCTTTGGCTATATTTGAATTGAAACCACCGCACAAACCACTATTTGAAGCCACTGCAATAATTAGCACTTTCTCGGCATTGCGCACTGTTGCGTATGGATTGCCGTCGTTACTCTCAATTCCCGAACTTACATTTTGCAGAATTTCCTGCAATTTTTCGGAATACGGGCGCATTCTTGTAACTGCTTGTTGCGCTTTACGCAATTTTGCAGCCGACACCATTTTCATTGCACTGGTAATTTTTTGCGTATTGGTTACCGATGCAATTCGTGTTCGTATTTCTTTAATTCCTGCCATAGAGCGTTTGAATTTTATTGTATATATTAATCATTAGTTACGCCATAACCTATTCTTCGGCGTGGTTGTTCGTTTATTCTTTTTTGTTCTATCAATTCTGTAAGCACTCGATATACATCAAGGTCGCAAATTGCGACCTTGAACAAGTGATATGCGCTACACTATTTTTTATTAGAATTTCCTAATGTTCCAACTTGTCTTAGGTGAGCCAATGCAACAACTTCGTATGTTCTATTTTTATTATATTTTAGTTTATTGTAGCACACCAAAAACCCCGTTTATGGGGTTTTGAGTGCTTTTTTTACTTTTTATACTTAGCCGCAACCTCAGCCGCCGCACTTTCCAATACTTTTTTAATTTCCGCATCAATTTTGCCGGCACCAATTGCTGTAAGCGCATCGGCGTGTTTCAATTCCAAGTATTCAATATAATCGGTTTCAAATTCACGCACTTTGTTAATTGGAATTGATTGCAACAATCCTTGCGTTCCACAATAGATAATAGCTACCTGATGTTTCACCGGAATTGGCGAATACTGCCCTTGTTTCAAAATTTCCACATTGCGGCGACCTTTTTCCAGCACTGTCATAGTTGCAGCATCGAGATCGGAACCGAATTTAGAAAAGGCTTCCAATTCACGGAATTGCGCTTGGTCTACACGGAGCGTACCTGCAATAGATTTCATTGATTTAATTTGCGCACTACCACCCACACGCGATACCGAAATACCTACGTTAATAGCCGGACGGATACCTGCATTGAACAAGCTTGATTCCAAGAAAATCTGTCCGTCGGTAATAGAAATTACGTTTGTAGGAATATATGCCGACACGTCGCCTTCTTGTGTTTCAATAATCGGAAGAGCCGTCAACGAACCGCCTCCTTTTATTTTTCCTTGTAATGATGGCGGCACATCGTTCATTTTTTGAGCAACTTCATCGGAGTTGATAATTTTTGCCGCACGTTCGAGCAAACGAGAGTGCAAGTAAAATACATCACCCGGATATGCCTCACGTCCCGGCGGACGGCGAAGCAACAGCGAAACTTCACGATAGGAAACCGCTTGTTTCGATAAATCATCATACACAATCAATGCCGGACGTCCCGTATCACGGAAATATTCACCTATAGCACAACCTGCAAACGGTGCGTAAAACTGCAACGCAGCCGCCTCGGAAGCCGTTGCCGACACAATTACCGTATACGCCAAAGCTCCATATTTTTCGAGTGTTTTTGCAATATTAGCAACAGTTGTACCTTTTTGACCGATAGCTACATAGATACAAAATACTGGTTCTCCTCGGTCGTAAAATTCTTTTTGATTGATAATAGTATCAACGGCAATTGCTGTTTTTCCGGTTTGACGGTCGCCAATAATCAACTCACGCTGCCCACGACCAACCGGAATCATAGCATCAATAGGTTTAATACCTGTTTGCAAAGGCTCATTTACCGGCTGACGGAACAATACTCCCGGAGCTTTACGCTCAAGAGGCATTTCCAACAATTCGCCCGTAATAGGACCTTTACCATCAATTGGTTCACCAAGAGTATTTATAACTCGCCCTAACAATCCTTCGCCTACTTGAATCGAAGCAATCTGTTTGGTACGTTTTGCCCAATCGCCTTCTTTAATACCTCTACTTTCACCAAGTAATACGGCACCTACGTTGTCTTCCTCCAAGTTAAGCACAATAGCTTTGGTTCCGTTAGGAAATTCTATCATTTCATTTGATTGCACATTACTCAAACCATGAATACGTGCAATACTGTCTCCCACTTCCAACACTGTGCCTACTTCGTCCAATTCGGCATCGCTTTTATAGCCTTGTAATTGTTTTTTCAACAATTCCGAAACTTCTGATGGTTTTATATCTGCCATAATTTTTAATTTTTGCTATTTAGTTTATGTAACGATTTAAAAACTTAAAGTCATTGCTATTCGTAAAAATTGTTAAATCTTTAAATGTTTGAATTATTACGTTATACTGTTAAAATCAACTCTTTGCGAGTAGTTCTTTTTTTATGTTCGATAGTTTGGTTTTTATACTTGCGTCGAATAATTTATCGTCAATCAGCAACACAAAACCGCCCAAAAGCGAACTGTCGATGGTTTCGGTTACAAATGCTTTTGTGTTATACGTTTTCTCAACAATTGATGCAAGTTCCTGTTTTTGTGTTGAACTCATGGCATTTGCCACACTTATTTGCACACTGGTAATGCCTGCATATTTTTTATACATATCGGCAATGTTGAGCAATATTGCTTGTAAACAGTTTTCTCGTTTATTTTCAATAATCAACGTCAAAAAATCAATAGATTCTTTTGCCATACGTGAAGAGAAAAGTTCTGATACAATTTTCTTCTTGTCGCTTGGCACTACGAGCGGGTTTTGCATAAATTCACGAAATTCCTGAATAGTGCTATTCACAGAGTCCAACAACTGCATATCGGCAATTGCGGAATCGAGTATATTTTTTTCGACAGCAAATTCAAAAAATGCTTTTGCGTAACGAACTGAAATTTTACTTTGGTTCATTGTTCTGTGGGTATTAATTCAAGACCATTGATTTCAAAGATGTTGCAACAATTTCTTCCGAAACTTTTTTGTTCTCAAGTTCTTTGCTCAACACTTTCTCGGCAATTTCAATTGAAATTTCGGCAACTTGCGTTTTCAATTCCTGCAATGCCTGTTGTTTTTCTTTTTGAATACTATCTTTTGCATTGGCAATTAATTTATCAGCCTCTGCTTGTGCCTGTTCTTTTGCTTGTGCAATTAACTGGTCTTTCAGTTCTCGTGCTTCTTTGAGCAAAGCATCACGTTCGGCACGTGCTTCTTTTACTATTCGTTCATTATCAGACTGTAAAGCAAGCATTTCGGCTTTTGTTTTTTCAGCCATGTGGAGCGCATCGTCAATAGATTGATTGCGAGCATTAATAGCATTCATAATGGGTTTCCACGCAAATTTTGCGAGTAAAAAGACTAATATTAAAAACGAAATTGTCGTCCAAAATAGCAGTCCAACACCGGGCGTTACCAAATCCATAGTAGTGTGTATTTATAGTGTATACTGTTTTTGTTCAATTTTTTTGTTAAAAAGGTATTCAAAGAAGCCAACCGCTCCTTTGAATACTTTTTCTTTTGGCGTTTGATTATTTGCTAATCAATGCAACCACAACGGCGAAAAGTGCAACCCCTTCAACCAACGCTGCTGCAATAAGCATATTGGTTTGAATTTTGCCTGCGGCTTCGGGCTGACGAGCAATTGCTTCCATCGCGCTACCACCAATTTTACCGATACCAATACCGGCACCAATTACTGCTAAACCAGCACCAATAGCTGCTAATGGTACTAATGACATTACTGCGTTTGCTTCTTCCATACTGAAAATTTATTAAAATGTTAAACAATTATTTTTATTTTTT
>JAISIO010000178.1 GCA_031262005.1 Bacteroidales bacterium | reverse complement strand
CTCGAAAAATTTATAAAAACCCCCTTCGATATACTCATAGATTTGAGCATGGAACAATGTTTTGCCCTTGAATATATTGTGCAACTTTCTCACGCTACATTTAAAATAGGACGGCTCAATCAATCGTTGCTCTATGATTTTATGATAGATGTAAAAAACGAGAAAAATATTGATTATTTAATCCAACAAATTAGTGTATATTTGCCCTCGCTTAAACAGAAATAATATGTCGTTGAAAAAATTTTATGGCACGGGAGTAGCCTTAATTACACCTTTTACAAACGAAAATACGGTAGATTTCACAGCTCTCAAAAATTTGATAGAATACGTAATTGCGGGTGGTGTGGACTTTATTGTAGTATTCGGCACTACCGGCGAACCAACTACTCTCACGGCAAACGAAAAGGCGGAAATTTTAGAATTTGTATATCAGCAAGTAAATGAGCGTAAACCAATAGTGGTGGGCTGTGGAGGTAACAACACTGCCGATATTGTGAAATCTGTTGCCGCAATTGATGCCACAAAATTTGATGCGATACTTTCTGTGGTTCCCTATTATAATAAACCGAATCAACGAGGTATTTTTGAACATTACCGCCAAGTGGCTGCCGCATCGAAATTACCAGTAATAGCCTATAACGTCCCATCGCGCACGGGCTGCAATATTGAAGCGACAACAGCAATAAAAATTGCTAACGAAATTCCAAACATTATCGGTTTGAAAGAAGCATCGCCTTCGGTGGAGCAATTTACCTACATAAAACGAGGTATTCCGCGAGAATTTTTACTTATCAGCGGCGATGACTCTATTGTACTTCCTCATATGTCGCTTGGTGCCTGCGGTGCAATTTCGGTTACTGCAAATGCACAGCCTCGCCTTTATTCTAATATGATTCGCTTGTGTTTGGAGCAAAATTACTCCGAAGCTCTTACAATACATTTAAAGCTGATAGAATTTACCGACAGTTTATTTGCCGAAGGCAGTCCGGCAGGAGTAAAGGCTGCCTTGCAACAGCTTGGCATTGTGCACAATAATTTACGTTTACCACTTGTGCCTGTTACTCCCGCTCATGAGCAATACATACAAACTCTTTTGAAACAACTTGCATAGTTTGCAAGTATTTTTCCATTTTTACAAAATAATTATGACCGAATTCAACAAACGTCGTGAAAAACCGTATGAAAAACGAAATTCTACGGGAGCACGATTTCAACGCAACGAATCGAAGGATTCGTATAAATCAAACCGTTCATATTCCGATGGAGGGGAGCGAAAATCACGTTTTAGCGATAGAAGCGAACGAAGTAACGACCGCAGCTACCCACCTCGAAAATCATATAAGAATGATGTGCAGTCAAGTGAACGTTCTTTTGAACGTAAACCATACGAACGCAAATCATTTGGCGATAGACCATATTCCGAACGTAAACCATACGAACGCAAATCATTTGGCGATAGACCATATACCGAACGTAAACCATACGAACGTAAATCATACGACAAAAAAACGTTTGACAAAAAAACATTTGAGCGCAAGCCGTTTGAACGAAAATCATTTGATGACCGCTCTTTTGAACACACATCTTTCGATGAAAAGCCTCGAAAAACGTTCAGAAAATTTGACAGACAAAACGATACTTTTGAAGGAAAACGTCCGGCATGGTTTGAAGGACGTACAGGAATTTCTCGTCGTGGCGAACAATTTGCAGATAAAGATGACACACGCAATTATCGTCCGCGCAAAGAATATTCCGCAAAAAAATATAATGCTCCAAAATTAAGAATGCTTGATATTTTTGAAAATAAAGAGCAGGAATTACCTCAATACAAAGAACCGGAAAAAAAAGCGGCGGAAGTTGAAAAAGATGAGGTGCGTTTGAATAAATTCATTGCAAATGCGGGTGTTTGTTCGCGCCGCGAAGCCGATGAATTGATACTCTCGGGAAAAATTACCGTGAACGGCGAAGTGAAAAATGAACTCGGAACACGCATTAACCCCAAAACCGACAATGTGCTTTTCGACGGGAAAGAATTGCAATCGCAGAAGAAAGTGTATATTTTGCTCAATAAACCAAAAGATACGATTTCGACCAAAAACGACCCGGAAAATCGCAGAACAGTGTATGATATAATTGCCGGAGCGTGCAACGAAAACGTAGAAGCTGTAGGACGATTGGACAGAAATACAACAGGCGTGTTTTTGTTTACAAACGATGGCGATTTGACACAAAAAATACTGCACCCAAAATTCAACAAAATGAAAATTTATCACGTGCATTTGGATAAAAACCTAAAAGCCGATGATTTTGAATCGATTGCCGCAGGTGTTGAACTTGAAGACGGTATGGTGGAAATAGATGATTTACAATTTGTTGGCAGCGAAAAAAATCAAGTGGGAATACAAATTCATAGTGGTAAAAACCACGTGGTAAAACGTATTTTTGAGCATTTTGGTTACACGGTTGAAAAATTAGATCGTGTATACTTTGCCGGATTGACTAAGAAAAATCTTCCTCGCGGGAAATGGCGTTTTTTGAGCCGCAAAGAAGTGGAGGTTTTGAAACAGGGGGCTTATGAATAGTGATTAGTGTATAGTGATTAATGATTAGTGGTTAGTGATTAATTATTAATTGTTAGTTGTTAATTGATTTCGTTTTGTGAAACATTTACTCGTTATAGTTTTTTGTTTTTTGTTTACGCACTGTGCCAGCATTCAAAAAAGTGCTAAACAAGGTTTTTTGCATTGTCCGCAAACACATTTTTCATTTGATACCTTGGCTTTTGCTGCTCAGGCTACGCATCAATTTATGTGTATAAACACAGGCGCACAACCGTTAAAAATTATTAATATTCGTACTACTTGCGGCTGTACCGTACCACAATGGGACAGAAACGAAATTGCTCCGACCGATACAACTTACATATCCATACAATACGATTCTCGTCGTAGTGGTGGATTTATGAAAGAAATTATTGTGTATCCAAGCACTCAACAAAAACAATTATCTCTATTTATTTCGGGCGAAGTAAGTGCTAATCCGAATAAATTTATAATGAAATAAACCAATGACTATTTGGAAGTCCATACAAAGAGAATTTACCCAAGGCAATGCGCTCAATCGCTTGATTCTTATAAATATTGCGGTATTTGCAATCATCAAAATTTTTGGATTGCTTTCGTGGCTTATTACACAATCGGCTACAAGTGTGTTTACCGTTGCTGTTATAACCAATGTGCAAACCTACCTCAATCCCGAAGTGCTAATTCGTAAACCGTGGACGCTGTTTACCTATATGTTTGTGCACGAAGGCTTCCTTCACTTGCTTTTTAATATGCTGTGGCTTTTTTGGTTTGGGCGTATTTTTATAGATTTGCTTAAAGGCAAACGCCTATTTGCCGTGTTTACACTTGGCGGAATATTCGGTGCTTTGTTCGCCGTTGCCGGATTTGCCGTTATTCCTGCATTGCATCACAATATGGTAGGAGGCGTACCAATGATAGGTGCATCGGCGGCAGTGATTGCTATTGTGATAGCTACTGCAACGTATTTTCCTAATTATCAGGTGTATTTGCTATTCTTTGGACAGGTTCGCTTAAAATATCTTGCTATAGTAATGGTTGCTTTAGACCTTATTTCATTACCTGGTCTTAATTCCAGAGGAGTTTTGTCGCATTTGGGCGGAGCCTTATTCGGCTTTGTGTGGGCGTGGCAATTGAAACAAGGTAACGATATTGCAGCATGGTTTGTGCGATTGTGCGATTGGATTGTACAATTGTTTGAACCGAAACCGAAAATGCGAGTAACCTATCGTAATCAAAAATCGAACATTTCAGATGTGAAATACGAAGATGTGGGACACAAAGTAGCTGCCTCACAAGCCGAAATTGATGCTATTTTAGATAAAATTTCAAAAAATGGCTACGATAGTTTGACGAAAAAGGAAAAAGATTTGTTATTTAGGCAAAAATTTTAGGAATTTTACATATTGCTTTCTTATTGAGTTTATGCTGCAGCGAGCAGAGGAAATTTGATAAAACAATGAAAATTGTGAAACTTGTACTATGAGAAACGTTGTTCGCTACATATTATTAATTGCCAATCTTGCATTTGTAGTACTGTTACTTATATCGGCAGCCATACGCTTATTTCACAACGAGCCGCCGTGGATATTTGAATTGGTTTCATTGGGCTATCCCTATTATATGGGCATTAGTATTGCCTTTATGTTTTTTTGGATTGTTATGCGCAAGTGGTGGTACGTACTTTTGCTACTCGCCACCATGGCACTTAGTTCTGCACCTTTTTTCGATACTTTTGGATTTGGCTCATCGCGCAAAATACAAGAAACCGACGATACTATGACCGTACTTACGTTCAATGTGAATGCCTTCAATTATATGGGCTGGAGCGAGCGAGGATTTGTGCAGGGCGAATTTTTTGATTTTGTAAAACAATCGCAGCCCGATGTTGTGTGTTTGCAGGAATTTCACTACGACAAAAAGGAAAAATATCAATTGATAGACAGCTTGCAAAGCATTGGTTTGCGCTATTGGAAGACTCACCAAATTCATTCTATAAAGAACAGATATTTTTACGGAACGGTTGTTTTTAGCCGTTATCCTATTGTCGATTACGGAACATTGACCTATCCCAATTCTGGTAATTCATCGCAATGGGTTGATATTGTGCGCAATGCCGATACCTTGCGTGTTTATAACAATCACTTGGAGTCATATCGTTTACAAAGCCAGAATTTTGAAACAATAGAACAAGTAGCCTCCGGACAAGAGTTTGAGGTGGCAGAAGTGAAAAATGTGTTGCAAAAAATGATTGTTGCCATGCAAAAACGCAATACTCAGGCAATTATACTGCGCAAATCGTTGCACGAATGCCCGTACCGCATGATTGTGTGCGGCGATTTCAATGCTCCGGCATATTCCTTTATTTATCATACCATACAAGAGGAACACAACTTGCACGATGCTTTTATAGAGACTTCCAAAGGTGTGGGAGGCACGTATCATTGGAAATTCCTGTCGAAACGCATAGATTTTATTTTAACGCACCCCGATTTTATGCCTGTGTCATGCAAAGTTCCCAATTTAATTATTTCCGACCATTACCCAGTGCTTGCGAAATTAGTGGTTAATGATTAAGAAAATATGTCTTATTTCATACTTTTTTTTTACCATTTTTCCATCTTTTTCATACTTTTGCCGAAACACTTTTTAAAGGAAAGATAATCAAATAGATTGTGTGCCGTATAAGGCATAAAGCATAGTCTGTGCGATTTTCGAATATAAAACACAAAATCATGAGTACACACAAGAAAATATGTTTGAGTGTATTTGGAATAACCCAAATTATCGTTGCAGGTATATTGATAGTTTCATTTATTCCGCACGAAACCATTCCGCATATTTTTAATACCGGTGGAAAAGATAAAGTGGTACATCTTATAATGTATGGCGCATATTCTCTTGTGATAGCTGTTTTTTTATGGCAGTTTTCGGTAAAACGTTGGACACTCATTACTTTTACTGCTGCTTCATGCATGGGCATAATTGTAGAATTTCTACAGCCATTGCTTAGCAATCGCTCATCGGACATTCACGACATAGTTTTCAACGCCATAGGAATTTGTCTTGGAGTAGCGTCTGCATATCTGTACAAGCAGCGTAGAATTATTTTACAACAGCTTTCTTTTGTGTTTCATAGAAAATCGAAGAGTTTGGCGACGTAGACATAATTTAGTCTGTAATGCTGTATAATGTTGTAGGGGCGAAATATTTTTCGCCCGCATGGAATACCCAATCAGTCATTGTTCTACGGCAGATAATCGACCTGAAAGGTCGTATCTTCATAACCGTAGGTGAACGAAGTGTTACCTACGGAAAGTACAATGACAGTGACGGCAACCCATTGCCGCACAATTTCCACACTATCCCATCAAATCGCTTACAATTTTATACTTAACCGATTGCGAAAGCACTGTTTTAATCACAACCGTAATTGGAACTGAAAGTATCATTCCTATTACGCCCCACATATAGCCCCAAAACATAAGCATAATAAGCACTGTTATGGTATTGATTGAAAACGCTTTACCCATAAATATAGGTTCTAAAATAGAACCAAATACTATTTGGATTGCAATCAAAAGAGCTATTAGTGTGAAGGCTGTTCCGGTGCTGTCGATTTGCGATAGTGCAAACAATGAAAGCAGGGTAGTGGAGGCTATGGAACCAAACATTTGTATGAAATTTGCCACAAACGTCAAAATACCCCAGAAAAATGGAAATTGCACGTTGAAAGCCAAGCAGCTAACGCATACAGCAATTCCGGTACCAAGGCTTATTAAAAATTTAACAATCAAAAATTTACTTATGCTTTTTTCTAAAATTACAAATGTGCGTGCCGCAGGCGTTGCTCTGTTGAAAATGGTTGTTTGCATAATTTTGCGCATATTGATAGAGCCGCTTAACAACAGAATGACATAAAATAAAGTCATAGCCAGCATTATAAGGGTGCGCTGAGTAACATTCAGCACGGTGCCGAGCAGTGAATATAATTTGCTACTCACTTCGGCATGATTGAGTATATAATTACTAATATCGTGATGCGACACATGCTCAAATCCTAACATATTGAACAACGGAACAAGTAAGTGATTGATTCTTTCAAGCGAATTGTACCAAAATTGCATATCAACGCTACTTATTTCCCGACTGCTTATTTGTACTAAAAATATAAAAAAGCCGACTAACGCACATAAAATAATAATAACCAAAGGCATGGCGAGCCAGTTTGATATATTTTTTTTTGCAAACCAACGCATCATGGGCATAAAAACTAAGGCAAGCAACGATGCTGCCACCAAAGGAACAAATATATATGACAATAGTTTTAATATTGCTAAAGTGCTTATTACAACAATAATAAGAAGTAGTTTTTCTATGTGTTTTGTTGATTTTATCAACTCGCTATTGGGTGGATTCATGTGGAAAATAATTTTTTACAAAAGTATGAGTTTTTATAAAAAAAGCGTATCTTAGCTCTTTATTTTAATTTACACATTTTGATATTTTTTGTGCCATGGCAGGAAACATTACTTTTACTATGATTAAACCCGATGCGGTTAAAAATGGTCATATAGGTTCTATTTTAAAAATGATTACCGATGCGGGTTTTCGCATTGTAGCCATGAAATTTACTCGAATGAGCGTGGCAAAAGCAAGTAAATTCTACGATATTCACAAAGAACGTCCGTTTTTTGGCGAATTGGTTGAATTTATGACTTCGGGACCAATTGTAGCTGCGGTGCTCGAAAAAGAAAATGCGGTAGCAGATTTTAGAAAATTGATTGGTGCAACCAATCCTGCCAACGCCGAAGAAGGCTCAATCAGAAAATTATATGCCACTTCAATGAGCGAAAATGCCGTTCATGGTGCCGATAGCGATGAAAATGCTCTTCGCGAAGGCGGCTTTCACTTTGCTACCAGCGAATGGTTTGATAAAGACGGCAATTGTATAGGATAATTTGTTTTCATTTTGTTTTAATTTGTGGAAAAGGTTGTTTTGCGAAAAACAACCTTTTTTGATTGTTGCATTACACTAAAAACGCAGCAATACACTGCCGATGACCTCATTTTAGTCATTAAAAATGTGTGCGGAATAATTTTTTAGCGTTATTTTCGTATCTCAATTTGAATAGAAAACTATTATTAATAACCAAATACGACATTTGAAAATGAAAAAAATTCTTCTTCTACTCTCGTTCATGAGCGCATTGTTTTGTGCGCAAGCTCAGTCTACACAGCCGTTACCGCAGGATACTAATTTACGTACAGGCACATTGCCCAACGGCATGAAGTACTACATTCGAGCAAATAATCTGCCGGCACAGCGAGCCGATTTTTATATTGCGCAAAAAGTGGGATCAATTCTTGAAGAGGAAAACCAACGCGGATTGGCGCATTTTCTGGAACACATGGCATTTAATGGTACGGTACATTTTCCGGGTACTTCGCTTCGTGATGTCTTGGAAAAAAACGGTATAAAATTCGGCGAAAATTTGAATGCCTACACCTCGATAGACGAAACGGTGTATAACATAATCAATGTGCCTGCTCGTTGGGAATTGATGGACTCGGTATTGTTGATTTTGCACGATTGGTCGAATTATCTTACGCTCGATAGCACCGAAATTGATAAAGAGCGTGGCGTAATTCACGAAGAATGGCGCACACGCACCAACGCCACAATGCGTATGTACGAAAAAATTCTTCCCGAAATTTACGGTTCCGACCGTTACGGGCACCGCTTGCCCATAGGTTTACCTTCGGTTATTAATAATTTCAAATATCAAGAATTACGCGATTACTATCATCAGTGGTATCGTCCCGATTTACAGGGAATTATTGTGGTGGGCGATTTCGATATTGATACCATGGAAGTGCATATTCAGCGATTGTTTTCGCAAATTCCGACCCCGAAAAATCCCTCCGAACGCGTATATTTTCCGGTAACGGACAATGTGCAACCTATTGTGAGCATAGCTGCGGACAAAGAAGCTACAAGTTCGCAGATTATGATTTTTCATAAATACGATGCTTTTCCCGAAGCCGACAAAAACACGTATGAGTATATGCAATTTTTATTCTCAAAAATGCTTCTGGAAACTATGATGAATGCGCGCTATGCCGAAATTGTGCAACAACCTGGCGCACCGTTTGTGCGTGTTGGTGTTGATGCCGGTAGTTTTTTTCTATCGAAAACCAAAAATGCTTTTTCTACGTATGCACACAGCAAAAGTGATAAAATAGATCAAACTATAGAAAGCATGGTGCATGAAACACAACGTGCACGGCAATTTGGATTCACACAAACAGAATTTGAGCGTGCGCGCGCCGATATTCTGAACTGGATAGAAACAGCTTATAATGAGCGTGGAAAAGAAAAAAATGAACGATATACGCAAGAGTATATTCGCTTATTTTTGGATAATGAACCTGCGCCGGGTATTGAATTTGAATATGATTTTTATACTCGTGTGGCATCATCGCTTGTTTCGGTGGAAACGGTCAATGAATTGATGCGCTCCATGGTTTCCGATACCAATGTGGTGATTGTGCTTATGTTACCTCAAAAAGAAGGGGAGGCTATACCAACGCAAGAACAGGTTTTGCAGATTTTTGAACGTGCAAAAAATGACGAACTAACTCCTTATGTAGATGCTGTTGTAGATACTCACTTACTAAAAAAACTACCGAAAGCAGGAAAAGTTATAAGTAGAAAGGATTATGCTTTGGGCAGTACCGAATGGATTTTGAGCAACGGAATGCGAGTGATTTTCAAACAGACCGATTTTAAAAACGATCAAATTTTGATGCAAGCAAGCAGTCAAGGCGGCGAAAGTTTGCTTAATGAAAAGGATATTGCAACAATTTTGAATATCAATGATTTGATTAATTTGAGCGGTGTCGGAAATTTGAGTAAACGCGATCTGGAAAAAGTTCTTGCCGGTAAAAATGTCAATGTACGTCCGCAGCTTGCCATGCGTTACGAAATGCTCTCGGGAGCAAGTTCGCCACGTGATTTTGAAACACTGTTACAACTTACTTATTTGTATTTTACGCAGCAACGAGCTGATCAACAAGCATTTGATGCCTATATTTCGCGCAAGCAAAGCGATTTGCAAAGTACTGAGCGTAATCCGTTTACATCCTTTGTCGATAGTGTCAATTCGCTATTGTACGCCAATCACCCTCGAAAACAACGTATGCGGCTCGCATTATTAGATGAGGTGAATTTTACCACAGCACAACAAATGTACAAAGACCGTTTTTTGAATGCCGACCAATTTACGTTTGTGTTTGTTGGCGCAATTTCGCCCGACAGCGTGCAAACACTAATTGAGACCTATATTGCGGCTCTGCCGAAAGTGAAAACAAAAGAAACCTTTGCCGATATACATTTGACTATGCCACAAGGTGAGAAAAGCATTGTTTTCGATAAAGCAATGGAAACACCCAAAACTACGGCATTCGTATCGTACACAGGTTCTTGCGATTACACGTTGAAAAATGTAATTCTTATGGATATGTTCTCACAAATTTTACGCATAGTATTCACCGAAACAGTGCGTGAAAACGAAGGAGGAACATACGGAGTGAGAGTGAATGGCAGTGTTTTGAAATTTCCTGTTCCAAACGCTTCGTTACAAATAATGTTCGACACCAATGCCGATATTGTACAAAAATTACTGAGTATTATTTATAAAGAATTGCAGAGTGTGGAAAATTCCGGTGTGCGTTCTGAAGATTTCCTGAAAGTGAAAGAATTTATGCTCAAAAGAATAAAAGAACAAAAAGCCGAAAATGCGTATTGGCTGCGAACTATTGAAGAATATGAAAACAATGGGCTTGATATGGCAAGCGATTATGAACAAATACTTACTGCAATTACAATGAACGATGTGCAAGAATTTGCAAAACAACTGCTACAACAGCACAATAAGCGGGAAGTAATTATGAATCCTGAAAAACTCGACTAAGATAATGCTGTTATTCTCAAAAAAATAGCTTGGTATGATACATGATTAATAGCTATGTAATGAAATAAACTAATTTGAAATAGAATGATTTCAAATTAGTTTATTTCAAATTAGTTTATTTCAAATAAAGTTATTACATTTGCGATAAATTAAAATAGACAATTATGAGTATACCCTTTGTTTATGGGCGTATAGCCGAAACCAGTAATTTTACGGACAGAGAAAACGAGACCGAATATTTAATTAGGAACTTCAAAAATCTGACGAATACCATTATTATTTCTCCTCGACGATGGGGAAAAACTTCGCTTGTGCGAAAAACTTCGGAAATTATTGCTAAGCGAGAGCAGGATATTATTGTATGTCATATTGATATTTTTAATTGCAGAACCGAAGAACAATTTTATAATGCCTTTGCAAGTGCAATATTAAAAGCGTCATTATCAACATGGAAGAAAGTAGTAGAGGGGGCAAAAAAATATTTGGGACGTTTTTCGCCGAATATTTCGTTCTCAGACACAAGCAAAACCTACGAAATTTCATTCGGCGTTGATTTTAAAGATACAACACTCTCGTTTGACGAAATCTTGGATTTACCGCAAACCATAGCCAACGATTTAAAAAAACAAGTGGTGGTGTGTATTGATGAATTTCAAAATATTACTGATTATAGCGATGCGTTGGGATTTCAACAAAAATTACGTTCTCATTGGCAGTTGCATAAAAAAGTTTGCTATTGCCTATATGGCAGCAAACGCCACATGTTGCTGAATATTTTTACCGATTACAGTATGCCGTTTTATAAATTCGGCGATATTCTGTTTCTCGAGAAAATAAAACGAGAGGATTGGATTGCATTTATATCAAAACGGTTTCAGGCAACAGGAAAAAAAATTTCGCAGGATTTGTGTGGCACTATTGCCGATGTTATGAAAAATCATCCGTATTATACACAGCAATTGAGCCAACAGGTGTGGTTGCGCACCGAAAAAGAATGTACGCAGGAAATTGTAAACACCGCCTTGCATGATCTGATTGCTCAGTTGAGTTTGTTGTTTACCAATATTTTTGATTCATTGACACCGAAACAAATTAATTTTCTCTACGCTATTGTTGCCGGAGAAACTAATTTTTCGTCGAAGGACGTGCTGAAAAAATATGATTTGGGCACGAGTGCCAATATAAAAAATTTACGCAGTGCAACGTTGGAAAAAGATTTAATCGACATAGTGCCGGGCAATCATATTGTAATTCAAGACCCTGTATTTGAACATTGGTTGAAAGGCATGAGTAAGGGTAAGTAAACGAGTAGACAAGGAAACATCGTTTACTTGTATCGTTCTAATTCTTCGGCAATGAAGTCCGCCGTATACCCTCTACCGCATTTGCTCACGGTTTCCGGCGTACCTTCGACTACAATTGTGCCACCGTTTTTCCCTCCGTCGGGACCAATGTCTATAACCCAATCGGCTACTTTTATCACATCAAGATTGTGTTCTATAATTATTACGCTATTTCCTTTATTCACAAGTTGCTGAATTACATTCATAAACACGGCAATATCTTGAAAATGCAATCCGGTGGTTGGTTCATCGAGAATGTACAGTGTATTACCCGAATCTTTTTTTGCCAACTCAGCAGCAAGTTTCATTCGTTGTGCTTCACCTCCCGAAAGCGTTGTCGATGACTGACCTAAAGTGAGGTAGCCCAAGCCAACATTTTGCAACGTTTTTAATTTTGTGTAAATTTCGGGAACTGCCTCAAAAAATTCCACTCCTTGATTGATCGTCAAGTTGAGAACATCGCTTATGGATTTTCCTTTATATTTCACCTCCAAAGTCTCACGATTGTAGCGTTTTCCGCCGCAGGTATCGCAAGGAACGTACACATCGGGCAAAAAATTCATTTCTATTACTTTCATGCCGCCCCCTTTACAGGTCTCGCATCTGCCGCCTTTTACGTTGAACGAAAACCGTCCGGCTTTGTAATTACGCACTTGCGATTCGGGTAGGCGTTCAAACAGTTTGCGAATATCGCTGAAAATATTGGTATACGTTGCAGGGTTTGAACGCGGTGTGCGCCCAATCGGAGCCTGATTGACCTCAATTACTTTGTTGATATTTTCAATACCTCGAATTTCTTTGTATGGTAATGCTGTTCGTTTGGCATGATAAAAATACTGCGAAAGAATGGGGTGTAAAGTATTGTTAATGAGCGATGATTTACCACTACCCGAAACACCGGTAACACACACCAACACTCCAAGCGGGATATTGAGCGTTACGTTTTTTAAATTATTTCCGGTAGCTCCCACAAGGGTCAAAAATTTACCGTTGCCTTTGCGCCGTTCGGCAGGGATTTCTATTGTTCGCCTGCCGAAAATATAATCGGCAGTAATACTCTGTTGTTTCAAAAATTCATCAGGTGTGCCTTGTGCCACGATTTCGCCGCCAAGTCTGCCTGCTCCAGGACCAATATCTATAATATAATCGGCATTGAGCATCATATCTTTATCATGTTCTACTACAATGACGGAATTGCCTGCATCTCGTAAATTTTTGAGAGCGTTTATTAATTGTACATTGTCTCGTTGGTGAAGTCCAATACTCGGTTCATCTAAAATATAAAGCACATTTACCAATTTAGAGCCTATTTGCGTAGCAAGCCGTATGCGCTGACTTTCTCCGCCTGAAAGTGTGCGTGAACTGCGATTGAGCGATAAATAATGCAAACCGACATCGAGTAAAAAACCTATGCGTGTTTGGATTTCTTTTAAAATTTCGGTTCCTATTTGTACTTGCTGTTTATTTAAATGCGTGGGTAAATTCTCAATCCACTGAAACAAATCATCAATGGGAAGTTGCGAAACTTCGGCTATGTTTTTGCCTGCCAAAAGAAAATGCAGTGATATTTTGTTCAGTCGCATTCCGTGGCAATCGGGACATTCGGTTTTTTTGAATAAATAATCCTCGCTTTGTTCATTCACAGGGGTTTCTTGAAATTCCAACTGCTTTTCGATTAAAGCAATAATGCCCTCGAAACCATAAAAATAATTACTATCAACGCCAATGGGTGCAGTTATAAAACTGTACATTTCGTTACTTCCAAACAAAAGCACTTGCTTTGCCTCTTCGGGAATGTCTCGATAGGGGGTTTTAAGCGTAAAATCGTGTTTGTGTGCAATTGCTTCTAATTTGCAAAAAATAAGATTTTTTCGGTATGCCCCAAGTGGTTTTATTGCACCTTCGTGAATACTAAGCTGCGTATCGGGAATAATTTTGTGAATATCAATTTCGTCAATTTCTCCTAAACCGCCACATGTGGGGCAAGCACCGTGCGGTGAATTGAAAGAAAACGAGTGCGGCGCAGGCTCGTTGTATGATAAACCAGTGGTGGGGCACATCAATTTTTTGCTAAAAAATTTAACCGTATCATTTTCTACATCAAGTATCATACAAATATTTTTGCCGATTTTCATAGCCGTTTCTATCGACTGTTTCAGGCGAGGTTCTTCTTCGGTTTGTATTTTGAATTTATCAATCACAAGTTCAATGTCGTGAATTTTGTATCTATCCACTCTCATTCCGAATGTCAATTCGCGCACCTCGCCGTCAATGCGAGCATACAAATAGCCTTTTTTACGATATTGTTCGAATAAGTCTTGGTAATGCCCTTTTCTGCCTTTTACAATCGGCGCAAGAAGCATGATTTTTTTATTTTGAAATTGTTCTACGATTAAATCAATAATTTTCTGTGTGGTGTATTTCACCATTTTTTCGCTGGTATTGTATGAATATGCCTCGCCAATGCGAGAATACAACAAACGCAAAAAGTCATAAATTTCGGTGGTAGTTCCTACCGTTGAGCGAGGATTTTTGTTGACCGTTTTTTGCTCAATTGAAATTACAGGGCTTAAACCGGTGATTTTATCAACATCAGGACGTTCCAAATTTCCCAAAAATTGTCGGGCGTATGCTGAAAGAGTTTCAATATAGCGGCGTTGCCCTTCGGCGTAAATAGTATCGAACGCAAGCGACGATTTGCCGCTTCCCGAAAGTCCGGTAATGACGGTAAGTGCATCGCGAGGAATTGTTACCGAAATATTTTTAAGATTATTTTCTCGTGCCCCCTCTACTGTAATTGCCTGTTCGGGGTCTATTGCGTGTGGCATAATGAAAGCCTATTTAAAATTTTTGCAAAGATACAAGAATTTTTACATATAGCGGACGGTATGTTGTCAGTAATCTCTACTTTTTGAACACCCTATAGTGTATTGTACACAACACTATTAATTACTTGCCTCAAGATAGTGCTGATATAGTTCTTCAGAAAACAAAAAAACACTGCATAAGCAGTGTTTTATAAAAGTGTTGCGGGAGCCGGACTCGAACCGACGACCTTTGGGTTATGAGCCCAACGAGCTACCAACTGCTCCATCCCGCGATATAGTGTTATCTGTTCACCTTACATTTGAACAAATGTGTGTCTCATTTTGGGACTGCAAATGTATAATGTTTTTTTTAATAAACAATACATAAGAGTAATAATTTGTAAAATAATTCAAATTGAACCGAGTGTCGTTCTACAAAAAATGCTATTTGTTTTTCGTATCAGCATAGAAATTTTATGGGTTTGAAGTGCGAAATGCTTGCAAAGTATTGATTCTGTGTTAAAAATGTATTATATTTGGCAAAACTCGTTCATTGTATTACCCACAAAAATGAAAAATTATGAAAAAACAGATTAAAAAACCTGCTTTACAAACAGGTGTAACTAAAAAAAGATTGCGAGAAAGGACGGCGGAATTATTAGAAGCACACGCAGTTTCAATAGCAAAAAGGATAAAAGGACAAAAAAAACACGATAAAGGAAATGTTGGTTTTAAACAAACTCCCAGCGAAGTGTTTGTATTCTTGGTAATAGCCAATGAACAGTTGCGCAATAGCTATCAAGAAAAATTTAAAAACACTCGTAATTTTAAAAAAACAATAGCATTTGAAACAGTTGAGCAATTAATACGGTATTTAGAAGAATATCAATTCCCGAAAACTTCAATTTTTCTTGCAATTATTGATCATTTTTTTGAAAATGTGAGTGAGGAAGAGCAAAAACAAGGCATTGCTCTCATGCAAAAATTGCAACAACAAGATCCCGCTATGGAATTGATTATGCTTTCGGAACAGCATGATAGTAGTTCTGTTAAAACCAATGCCGGCTATGGATTGGTAACATATATTAAAGAAACCGATGGTGATAGTTTTAAACAAATACTTAATTGTATGATTGTGGCTATTCACGAGCAGAATAAAATTCGTAAGCAATATGATACCAAAAAAATGTTGAAAAAAGGTTCAATTGCGGCAGGAATTATACTCGTGCTTCTTATAGTGATTGACTATATTACAGGTGCTCAATCGGCAACAGGGAATGGATTGATAGGAGTGTTGCCACCTTCGGTGTTTGGTAAATAAGTGGTATTCTCTTTGTTGTTGTCGGTATCGGAAAAAGTGTGCGTAATTGTGCTCAATAATGGTCGCACGCAGTTGTACGACAAAAAAAAATACAGCTATTTTTTTACAACTGTCCACTTGCTAAAATCAACTTGTGATTTTACACGGTTAGCAATTTCAGCGGGTAAGATAGGAAAGAATGTAATTCCGCTAATCTCTTCTAATTCATGGATTGAAAGAGCGTAGGTTGCAAGAGGTTGTTTGCCGCTTGTGTTGACGAATAGAAAACCGATTGCTTGCCATTCGCCACCGTCGTTGAGCAACAATGCTTTGAAAAAACGCTGTGGTACTACAACGGCATTCTTACCGATTCTTTGTGGTTTTTTGTTCACAATAGGACCACACACTACATAAATAGAGCCTTTTTGTGTGGCAAGTGCCCGAACTTGTTCTTCTAAACTATTCCACACACCGGCATTCAGATTGTGATTTTGCGGACAAATATTTGAAAAGTAAAACGATTCTTTCATTGCTCGTTTGCTCCATTTCATATCGGCGGCAGGTGCCATGTGTCCACGGTCGAAGCCGGAACCTTTGTAATCGTCGTCGGTAGCAGAGAATTCCGGTGCTATGTTTGGATCGGGCATAAAACGATTGCTGCGAGGTTCTTCGCCTGCCACTTCCGTATCGGTCAATTCGTAGGCTACCCAATTCGGGATTTTCCAATCAGAGTTATAGCTTATGGTAAATCCTGTATGGGTAATGATAATTTCGTTTCGATTGGGAATTTTGGCAGGAATTTCAATTCCATCGAGTTGTACGCTTACCGAACTTGGTGCAGGAGCATTATTTGAATGTAAGTTTTGACTACCGGAAAGTTGATTGAATACCAATGCTACACCAACCACAATGGTGCTAATGAGCATCAAGACTTGGCGTTTACTCGTTTTTTTGCTTACTTTTTGTTTTAGCATAATGCCTCATTTCTATTTCCTAACTCCTAATTTCGCCACCACCAAAAGCAATTGAGCCAACAATAATAAGTTTCTTATTATGAGTACTTTCGCTCGAAAGAGTACGAGTGTCTTCAATTGCTCCGAAATTTGGAGTTACGTTTATTTCTACCGTCCAATCGGCAGGAACGCAGATTTCTATTGCGCCGAATGCTACTTTTATAGCAAGTGTAACGGGTGTTTCGGGTAAGTGTGTCTGGCGCAAATCCACCACAATGCTTCCAAAGGTGCTTTGCAGTAATCCGCCGGTAAATTCCGGTGCTGTTACTTCGTATTTGCAATTGCCGAAACTGCATTTTTTTTGAATAAAACCTTCATCGATAGTGTGTGTTTCGTTTGCAAAAGTTGTCGATGTATGTGTGGTACAGCGTATTGTTCGGTTTGTTGCTTTCTTTATGGCAATGCCCACTCCTGCAATAATGAGCAGTATTGCCCAATATTTTTCGGTGAAATTGGCAAAATATTTCGGATTGACGTCGGGAAATAGTTTGGGCAAAAGGGCAGGAGCAAGGAAAAACAGACCAACAGCCATAATAATGCCGCCACATAGTTTTTTTCCTTTTGCAAAAATGAATAAACCACCAACAAATACAAGCATTTTCCATGAAAACACTATGTGTTTCCATTGCGAAGAAATGACTTCTAATTGTAGCAGCAACAGAAAAATACCCACAAAAATAAGCAGTGAAGCAAAGCCGAATTTATTTACAAACGAGTTTTTTGAATGCGTGTGTGTCATGACATAAATGAAATACTATTGGATTCACAAAGATACAGTTATTTATTCTGCTTTTGGCGGATTGTTGAAATAAATTCAGGGCAA
>JAISIO010000175.1 GCA_031262005.1 Bacteroidales bacterium | reverse complement strand
GTAGCTTTCTCCGACCAGCCTTGCACATACACCGGCGATGAATCGAAAAAATTTACACCGTGTTCAATAGCCGTATCCACAAGTTGGTTTACCGCATCTTGGTCTATTTCTTCGCTACCGCTGCGATTGCGACGCAGGGGCCAGCGCATACAGCCATAGCCCAAAAGCGAAAGTTTATCGCCATTTTTTGTGTTGGTTCGGTATGTCATACTTCCGCTAATTCTACCTGAAAGTTTCGATATAGCTTGTTTGTTTTCTCTGCCGGAACAAGCAGACAAACCGCTTACAACCAATGCACTGCCGCCCAATACTTTTAAAAAATCGCGGCGGTTTATATTTGTTTTCTGTGTCATAATGCTACAAAATTACACTTTATTTTTTATTATCCGTATAATTGAAATTAATTCATTAGAGCGGATGTAGATGGAGTGGTTAATTCGCTCAAAATCAAACAACTAATAAATTTATTGTTGAATAATCCTAAAGTCCACAGATGAGATAGATTGCACAGATTTCTCATTAATGTATCTATGAAAATCTGTTGCATCTGTGGGTAAACAAATGGTATACGTCTCTCCCCAAATCAAGCAATTATAAAAACGCTACAATTTCGTGCGCTTGCCCTAATTAATTCACAATTGTTACAATAAATAAGCTGCAATAGCGTATTAATTACTTTTATTAAACACAATAGTATGAAAAATTTTACATCAATTCAGCCTGCCGATATTACCGACAACACCTTTCACTTGATAGGCAAAGAATGGATGCTCATAGTGGCAGGTAATGAGCAGAATAATAACTGCATGACGGCAAGTTGGGGCGGATTCGGTTTTTTGTGGAACAAACCGGTGGTATTTATTTTTGTGCGACCGCAACGCTACACCTATAATTTGTTGGAAAAGCACGATTTTTTTACGCTCAATTTTTTCAATGAAACGCATCGTTCTACGTTGAATTTTTGCGGAAAAGAAAGCGGCAAACAGCTAAATAAAGCCGAAATATGCAAGTTAGATATTGTGAAAACCCCCAACAATTCGATAGCCTATCAACAATCACGCATGATTATAGAGTGCCGAAAAATGTACAAAGAGCAATTAAAACCCGACGCATTTATTGATGAAACGATACAGGATTTTTATCCCGAAAACGACTACCACTATATGTACATTGCCGAAATTAGCAACTGCTTTGTAGCTTAGTAAATCGCATTTTCAATTTTCAATTATATTTCATATCTTTACACCCTTTAAGAAGTAGCACCGAAAATTCATGTCAAAAGGAAAATACAGATTTAATCCCGAAACCTTAACGTATGACAAAATTAATCATTCAACAAAAAAAATAATTTTGTTGGCGATTACGTATTTCTCTATTTTTGTAACCGTTGGCTTTGCTTTTATGTTCATTTGGTTACACTTCTTTCCATCGGCGCGCGAGTTTTCACTTATTGAAGAAAACAAAGTACTGCGATCGCAATATAAAGTGCTCAGCGAAAAGATCAATCGTGTGGAATTGGTTATGAACGATATAGCAGAACGAGATAATTCTATTTACCGTGCCGTTTTTGAAGCCGACCCAATTCCCAACGAAGTGCGCAATGCCGGTTATGGTGGTATCAACCGTTATCAGGAATTACAAAGTATACCCAATATGGAATTGGTGCTCAACGTTGCCAATCGCATTGATATACTCTACCAAAAATTGTATGTACAGTCGCTTTCGTTTGACACTATTATGCGCTTAGCAAAAAACAAAACCGAGATGCTTAAATGTATTCCAGCAATACAACCTTTGCGCAACGGTAAATTTGTGTCGGGATTTGGCTTTCGTATGCATCCAATTTATAAAACTGTACGCATGCACTCCGGTATAGACCTTACTGCGCCTACCGGTACAAAAATTTACGCTACCGGCGACGGCGTGGTGCAAAATGCTAATTTTGAACGAGGTTACGGCAAACAGGTTGTTATTAATCATGGTTATAATTTTTCAACCGTGTATGGACACATGGATAAAATACTTGTGCACCAAGGGCAAAAAGTAAAGCGCGGCGAGTTAATTGGGTTGGTGGGAAATACTGGTACATCAACCGGTTCACACCTGCACTACGAAGTGCGCCGACACAACGTTCCGGTTAATCCCATAAACTACTATTTGAACGACCTTACTCCACAGGAATTTTCGGCTCTTTTGGAACAATCGAAAATGGCTAATCAGTCTTTGGATTAGAGGAACGAGTAGACAAGTAGACGAGTGGACGAGAGAATGCAAACCCTAACTTCTTTAACTCCTCTAACTTCTAACATAAATAGTGTGCTTTTGAAGAAAAAAGTGATACATTTGTAATTCATAAAAACAAGAATATGACACTAATAACGGTAAAAAATACTATCAGCAGTGTGCAAATGAGTGTATTGATGAGGCTTTTTGATACTTGGAATATGAATGTGGAAATATCCGATACGGAGAAAACCGAACATAAAACTTTTTCTCAACAATTTTCGAAAACGCGAGGAATGTGGCAAGATTATGATATTGACGGAGACACATTGCGCAACGAAGCATGGGGAATACAAGAAAAATAATGCCATGATACTCATTGATACAAACATATTTATTGAATTTTATAAAAACAATCCTAAAATTTGCGAGATTTTAGAAAACATTGATTTACAGAAAATTGTAGTAAGCGATGTTGTGTGTGCCGAATTGTATTTTGGTGCAAGAAATAAACAAGAATTGGCAGCTACTATTGCCGATATGAAAAAATTAACCGTACTCTCAATTTCTTCACAAATTTCAAAACTCGCAGTTGATTTGGTTAAACAGTATTGTTTGTCGCACAAATTAAAATTACCCGATGCTCAAATTGCAGCAATAGCACTTTTTTATGATGCTGAATTGTTTACGCTCAACAGAAAAGATTTTCAATATATTCCAAACTTAAAACTATATCAAGTATAAACATACTGCTTCTGAAAGTTGGAAAACGATATTATGCGAAAATTCATTGTTCTTATAATTATATCTTTTTTCGGTATATTTCCGGCGCAAGCTCAATATTTTTCATGGGGCAACGAACGCGGTTCTACCAAATGGCAGCACATTGAAACAGACCATTTTCAGGTAATTTATCCGCAGGGTTACGATAGTGTGGCACAACGCTTTACCCGAATTTTGCACTATGCATACAGTGCCGTGGGGAAAACCTTGGAACATGAACCGGCAAAAATTTCGGTAGTGCTACACTCGCAATCAAAAATTTCAAACGGTTCCATGGTATTGGCTCCTGCTCGAATTGATGTGTTTGATATGGTTTCGCAAGCGCAAACACCCGACGATAGGTGGGAAGAGATTGCTATCCACGAATATCGCCATGCGGTGCAAATGGATAAACTTAACGAAGGAGCAACACGAATCCTTTATTTTTTGTTAGGAGAGCAAGCTCCAAGTGCTGTTGCGGGATTGTACTTGCCTTCGTGGTTTCTGGAAGGCGATGCGGTGGTGTGTGAAACAGCTTTGGGGAATGCGGGTCGCGGACGTACCGCTAATTTTTCTATGGGATTGCGTGCACAGCTTGCTCAAAAACAGCAGTTTGCTTATGCAAAAGCCTATTTTGGTTCGTATCGTGATTTTGTGCCCGATGTGTACGCTATGGGCTACGTGCTGGTTGCCAATGCTCGCTCGTTGTACAATCCGTATCTATTTGCCAAAGTTACCGAAAATGTTGCGTTGCGCCCATTTTCCATACGTCCGTTCGATAATGCCTTGCGAGCGCAAACAGGGCTTACAAAACTGCAACTGTACGATACCACATTCAAAGTGCAGGCTTTGGAATGGCAACTGCTGCGCGAACGCGAAATTCACAAACCATTTGACACTATTATAGCTCCTTCAAAAAAAGTATATACCGATTATACATTCGCAAAACGCATACATGATACTCAAATGCTTGTAGAACGGAGCGGATTGTCGCAACGCAGGCAATTGGTATTGCTCACCGACGGAAAAAAACGGGTACAAGTAATTGCCAACACTGCGCTGAAACCCGCCAATGAAGATTTTTCAACCAACAACAAATGGGTGGTGTGGGCAGAAACACGACCGAATATTCGTTGGGAATTGACAAACGCTACCACTATATATATGTATTCGTTGGAAACGAAGAAAAAGAGAAAAATAAGTTCAAAAATGCGCTTATCGGCTCCTGCGATTTCACAGGATAACACACAGATAGTTGCGGTAGAAATTGATGCCTCGGGTGCGTATAATTTGCAGTTCTACGACGTGCATAGCAAAGAATGGATACTAAAAATACCGTTACCGCAAGGCGAATATGCTCTTGCCCCAGCATGGAATGC
>JAISIO010000168.1 GCA_031262005.1 Bacteroidales bacterium | reverse complement strand
TTTAATTTTTGCAAATACTTTATATTCAATGCTTTCTTTCATATTATTTTAATATATTTGTCCAATATGTTAGCAAAATATTGGACAAAATAAGACCGTAAAGATACAGTATTTTTTGTGTTTGGATACAGATTTATCAGATATTTGTAACGGATATACTGAGAATATGCTACAAGCAAGTTTTTTATCTACCTATTCGTTTTTACATATCAATGGTTGAGCTTGTATAAGCTCAACCATTGATATATATAAGGACTGTTCTGTTTTTGAAAGCCTCTTGTCTAATACAAAACAGTAAGATTTTAGAGCTGTTTTTAATCTTTTATGCAACGAATGCTAAATTTATCATTCACATCGTTAGACTCGGCTTCACAATCGTTTGTTGTAACAGAATAAGGTTTATTGTTGCGATTGGTACTGCTTGTCCAATATTCACGACCATATAAATAGATACCTTTATTGTCTTCATCATATCTTTGACTATGTCTTTCGCAAATATTCCGAAACTCATTCAACGTTGGCAAATGAAAACCATTCGGACATGCCTTCTGAGCTTCCGACCATGTATAAATCCCAGTTAAATCTTTACACATAATTTCGTAACCGTTACTTGTTGAAATAGTACAAATATCGCTTATTTCTTTTTTATCTTTTTTGTCGACAAACATTTCAACTTCACCGTTTGAATACACGATGGATTGAATGTCATAACGTTTCATAGAATAAGTTGGTCCGTTTTGATTTTCAAACTTTTTATATTTCACCTCGCTATCAGTAATTTCCAGTACTACCGCTTGTATGCTTTTTGCATCTTTGGTAACAAGCAAATCGTGTTTGTTGTGTGCAGGCGTTGTTTTTTTTATTTCTGTCGAAACAACAGCCTCTGCTTTGGGCGGTTTTGTGTACTGTTTTTGTGGTTGCATTGCCTTTGCTTCGCTTTCTGTTTTCAAACTATTGATAGCTATATTGTTGCCATTATTATCCAAAATTTGCAAAATTTCAGAAGTTTCAATAGCACCTCTTTGCCCGCTTGAAGTAATATACTTTACAAATTTTTCATTTTTGAAAAGATTTTCAGCCTCAATTGTATTACCTTGCTTTGGCAAAATAATATATTGAGAAAAACCTGAAATAGAAACACTTATAAATAAAACGAGTGTCAAAATAAATTTTTTCATAACTTTTTATTTTTTAGTAATTTCGTCAATAATGTTGTTTATCTGTTGTTTTGCTTCGTTAAGCACTGTAAATGACTTGCTTACATCAAGAATTATCAAAATGTAAGCATCTGTTATTGAGCTTGAAGCTGCTTTGTACTCTACATTAGGAGCCCATTTCCCATTTGTTAAAATAAGTTGCTTTTGATGTTGATCATCTTCTACAACTTTGAAAATATTGCCCATATACTTTAAAGAACGCATATCGAAAAGTACATCAGTACTATATGGGTCATTAGAAACAGACATTGCAATTTGTTCGGGCAATTTTTGATCACAAGAAACTCCATTAGTCATTTTTACATTTGACAAATAAAATTTTTTCTTGAACAACCCTTTTTGTTCAAATAAACCTTCAATTTCAATTTCTTTGTTCTCCGCATTTTTCAATTGCATCTTGATGCGCTCGCCAAGATAGCCCTTTGAAATTTTAAACTCAAATGATTGCTGTCTGAATTCTTCATTAAATTCTTTAGCAAGTTCATCAATTTTTCCATTTTGGATATAAATAACTTCGGGTGTGGAAGCATTTTTGCCATAAGAAAATACTTTGAGTTTATCCTTGATTTCCTGTTCGCTGTAGTACTCTTTTTCTCCTTTTTCATTCAAAACATACGAGTCTTTCGCATCGTAATACATCACATACGATTGGAAACGGTTATTGGAAAACCCCATAACTTTACTTAATTTTTTTTGCAGTTTTTGCTCATATTTTGAATCTCTTTCGGCTTTATTCACACCTTTTATTTTTTTTAATGTGGTAGAATTATTGTCCAAGCCATCGGTAAGCGTAATAATGTAATATCTTGCCTTTTTCGATTTACCCATGTGTTCTATTCTGGCGTTTTTCACTCTATTTAACCCTTTATCCAAAGCGTAATAGGCGGACGTTTTCTCTCCTGTTTGGAGTTTCATTAACCCGAGTTTAAATTTTCCTTTTTCGGTCTTCAAGTCGAATGGTTCGCTTACGGGTTGCAGCCAACCTACAACGCAGTTGTTGGTTTCGTAACTTGGATATACATTGTCAGAGAAACCAATGTAATCAGCTTTTAATTGCGTACAATCTTTGCAAGTTACGCAAGAATTAAAAAATATAGCGATTATTGCTGATAAAACTATCGCCATAAAATTTCTTTTTTTCAATATGTCATTCATTTTTATTGTCATAATAATCTAAATTATGTTTTTTTCTGTTCTTATGGCTTCGCAGGGTTTGCCCATTTTTTAGAAAGTTTTTGCTCTTTCTTGCAATCTTTTTTTAGTGAACAGTTGCAACGCTGTTTTATATGTTGTAGCGGTTATACCGTTGTCGGATTTTTAATTTTGACAATAAAAAAAGCGTGAAACTCAACTGTTTCCCGCTATCGAGGTATTTGGCGTAACCTTGTGCAAAGAGAAATAAGTCAAGCTCACGCCATACACGTGAACATTGAACTTTTCCTTCTTTGCACTATCTTCTATCGCCAAATTTTCGATAGCAAAGAATAAAGCCTAATGCTTTTTCCAATATTTTAAAATGTGCGTACCAAATGTTACGCTATATCATAAGCAATAAATTTTGTTAGTAACTCATTTGTAACGAACAAAAGTACAATATCTATTTGATTTATATACATCGTCTTTTGAAAAATGCCATTTTTTCTCAAAATCCTACTTTTCTTTTCTGATTATTGCGGGTTTGCCCCGAAATCTTTTAGAAAGGAGAGGCTGAATTAAATTCTGCATAACGATTAGATTTTTAGAATTGCCCTAAAATAGAAACAGATACTAAAAACTCAGTTTTTTTTCGTTTCTTTGCAAAAAATATACAAATGAGTGGAATAATAGCAATTGTGGGGCGACCGAATGTGGGAAAATCGACCCTTTTTAACCGTTTAATAGAAGC
>JAISIO010000147.1 GCA_031262005.1 Bacteroidales bacterium | reverse complement strand
TTAAAGAAGATGAAAAAAGTAGAAGCAATCATCAGAAAATCAAAATTTGATGATGTAAGAGAAGCCTTAGACAAGGCAGACATCGAGTGGTTTTCGTACTACGATGTACGTGGGGTAGGAAAATCACATGAAAGCCGAGTGTATCGCGGCGTAGTGTACGACACAAGTTATATCGAACGACGAATGTTAAATATCGTTGTGCGTGATATAAATGTGGAGAAGACTGTTCAGGCAATTCAGAAGTCAGCTTACACGGGAGGAACAGGCGACGGACGTATCTTTATTTATGATGTAGAAGACGCTATTCGCATTCGCACAGGACAAAAAGGTGACGAATCGCTTTATGACAAATAACAAAGTATAATTCTTAAATAAAAGTAAAAAATGAAAACAATATTCAAATATCTAATAAGTTTATTCGCATTATCTGCGATACCTATGCTTGCATCGGCACAAGAAATTGCAGCACCGGCACTTGATGCAGGAAACACAGCATGGATAATTATGGCTTCGGTTCTTGTGTTGATGATGACCATTCCCGGTTTGGCTCTGTTTTACGGCGGTTTGGTTCGTCAAAAAAACTTACTGAGCATTATCATGCAATGCTTTGTAACAGTAGGAGTTGTTACTTTAATTTGGTTCTCAGTTGGTTACAGTTTGGTGTTTGCTGATGGTTTCCAAGATACTAAAGCAGGATTTTTCTTCGGTGGTTTGGATAAAGCATTCATGAGTGGCGTTACACTTGATTCGTTGATTGATGGTGTAGGCATTCCTGAAATCCTATTTGCTGTATTCCAATGTATGTTTGCCATTATTACCCCTGCGCTTATCATTGGTGCATTAGCTGAGAGAATTAAATTCTCGGGATACTTGTTATTCCTTCCTCTTTGGTGCCTGCTCGTTTATATCCCTATGGCTTATTGGGTTTGGGGTGGCGGTTGGATTGGCGAAATGGGCGCAATCGACTTTGCCGGCGGAACAGTGGTGCACATCAACGCAGGTATCTCGGCTCTTGTAATGTGCTTGATGCTTGGTAAACGCGAAGGTTACAAATCACATCGTCCGGTTACTCCTAACAACATTCCTTTCGTGTTCATTGGTGCTGCAATGCTTTGGTTAGGCTGGATTGGTTTCAATGCGGGTAGCGGATTGGCTGCTGACGGATTGGCTGCAAATGCTTTCCTTGTAACACATTTAGCTACTGCTGCTGCTGTTATTACTTGGGTTGTAATTGACTGGATACGCAACAAACGCCCAACAACCGTAGGAGCTTGTACGGGAGCTGTAGCCGGATTGGTGGCTATTACACCTGCTGCCGGAACCGTAGGCGTACTTGGTGCATTTGTTATCGGAATTGCCTCTGCAATGGTGTGCTTCTTCATGGTGGCTGTTGTAAAAGAAAAATTAGGCTACGACGACTCTCTTGATGCCTTCGGTGTACACGGAATGGGCGGAATCGTAGGTTCTATTCTTGTAGGTGTTTTTGCAACACAAGCAGTTTCAGGCGAAGGCGGTGTTCAAGGTGCTCTTTACGGCGATTGGAACCAACTTGGAGTACAAACCGTTGCCACAATATTCTCTATCATATTTAGTGCAGTGATGACCTTCATCTTGTTCAAAATAGTAGATAAATTAGTTGGTATGCGAGTATCAGCACGTGTTGAAGAAGAAGGACTTGACATTTACGAACACGGTGAAGCTGCGTATAACTAATACATACCGTTAGGAATTATCGCTCGGTAGAAATACAAATAACAATAAGTAACACACAATCTTTCTACCGAGCGATATACCCTAATCGCTTACAACAAACAAAACATAAATGAAAAACAAACAAAAATTTAAAGTCATGAAATTAACAATTAAAACAGCAATTATCGCATTGTTTGCAACAGTTGCAACAATGTCAGTATCGGCGCAAGAAGCCGCAGAAAGCAAAATTTCGGTTGAAGTAGGAGCCGATGTAGTGAGTTCATACGTATGGCGCGGTCAATATCAAACGGGCGCAAGCGTGCAACCGGGTATAAGTGTTTCCGGTTATGGATTCACAATCGGCGCATGGGGAAGTACCGACCTTTCGGCAGCAGCCAAAGAAGTAGATTATTTCGTATCGTATGAAATTGGTGGTTTGTCTGCTACCATAACCGATTACTGGTGGTTAGGTCAAGATGGAGGTCCTTATTTTAAACGCAAAAGTCATTTATTTGAGGCATCACTTGCTTACTCTTTTGGCGAAGCCTTCCCACTTTCACTTGGTGTGAACACCATATTTAGCGGTGAATTGGATAAAGACGAAAAAGGCGACCAACTATATTCTACTTACATATCAGCAAGCTATCCGTTTGCCGTGAAAGATGTAGAATGCGAAGTGGGCGTGGGCGTTGCACCAATGAAAGGTATGTATACCGATAAATTCGACGTAGCATCAATTTCGGCAAAAGCATCGAAATCAATTGAAATTACTGACAAATTTGCTTTGCCAGTATTTGCAGAATTAGTACTTTCGCCAGCACGAGACAACGCTTATTTGGTTTTCGGTATAACATTCTAATAATGATAGGAAACGACTTACAACAAGAAATTGCACAGCGGGTAGAATTTATCCGCTGTGTTTTGCGCAATGCTAATGCACAAGGAATTGTATTTGGCAACAGCGGAGGAAAAGATAGTGCATTAACAGGTATTCTTTGCAAAATGGCTTGCGAAAACACACTCGGTGTGATTATGCCTTGCCAGTCGAAACAAAATTTTTTGCAAGACAAACAAGATGCCGAAGCCTTGGCAAAGCAATTTGGTATTGCAACAAAAATTGTGGATTTAACGCAAACAAAACAATCAATTGTTGATGCTTTTGGCATGGAGCTTTCGCAAACAGCATCGTCAAATATTGCTCCACGATTGCGAATGACTACGCTCTATGCTATTGCTGCCAACGAAAACCGCATTGTGGCAGGAACTGGCAACCGATGCGAAGCCTATATGGGCTATTTCACCAAATGGGGCGATGGCGCATTTGATTTCAATCCGATAGCCGACTTAACGGTAAGCGAAATTTACGCGTTGCTGACATTTCTCAACGCTCCGCAAACGATTATCAATAAAGCACCGTCAGCAGGACTTTTCGATGGACAAACCGACGAAAAAGAAATGGGTGTTTCGTACCGAACTATCGAAAAATATTTACGAGGTGAGGAAGTTTCGGAATGCGAAAAAGAAATCATAGAACGCTACCATAAGCAAAGTGTGCATAAACGCGAACAAATTCTTTTGTGTGATTTCTTAACCAAACAAAACAAATAAATATAAATTATCAATCAAAACAATTAATTTAATATAAAATCTCTATTTTGACCGCTTCCTTGCAAATTAAATCGACAAATTGCAAATGTGGATATATGGAAAAAATAGATTTTTGTAACCTAATTTCAAAAACAGTATCACTATGAAACTTTATATTCCAAAAAACTATCGCCCACGCTTAGTTCCCGAAACAATGGAACAGGCGATAAAAATGCTAAAAGTTAGTTTTCAAGAAGAATTATCAGCAAGATTACAACTTCGCAGAGTAACAGCTCCTTTATTTGTGCTTTCAGGCACTGGTATCAACGACGATTTGAACGGAACAGAGCGTGCCGTAAGTTTTTCAATACCAGATATAGGTAATGCAAAAGCCGAAGTTATTCACTCGCTTGCTAAATGGAAACGAATGAAACTTGGAGCTTACAACATTCCTGTGGGCTACGGACTTTATACTGACATGAACGCTATTCGCGCCGACGAAGAATTATCGAACATTCACTCGCTTTATGTAGATCAGTGGGATTGGGAACGCACTGTTTCTGTGGAACAACGCAATTTAGATTTCTTGAAATCTATCGTAGAGAAAATTTACGAGGCATTGAAAGCAACAGAACAAAAAATCTATGCAATTTATCCTCATATCACACCTGTTCTTCCAAGTAAAATCACTTTTATTCAAGCCGAAGATTTGTTGAAAGAATATCCAACACTTACAGTAAAAGAACGTGAGCGTGAGGCTGCGAAAAAATACGGTGCAATATTTATTATTGGTATCGGTGGAAAACTTTCTAACGGCGAAAAACACGATGGACGTGCTCCAGACTATGATGACTGGACAACCGAAAGCGAAAAAGGTTACAAAGGTTTGAATGGCGACATTGTTCTTTGGAACGAAGTGTTAGACAATGCCTTTGAAGTTTCTTCAATGGGTATTCGTGTAGACAAAACAGCTCTTTTGAAACAGTTAGACCTCGAAAATTGTCCCGAACGTAAAGAGTTCGCTTTTCACAAAGCTTTATTGGAAGATCAAATTCCTCTGTCAATCGGCGGTGGTATAGGTCAATCGCGCCTTTGTATGTTCTTCCTTCGTTGCGCTCATATTGGCGAAGTTCAAGCATCGCTTTGGTCTGACGAAATGATTGAAAAATGCAAAGAAAATAATATTATCCTTAAATAAACTTATAATTCATTCAGTATGAACTCATTAAGATTTAACCTCTTGAAAGAGGCGTTGGGACGCAAAGCCGTTCCGGTAACTAGTGAAAACCGTCCGGCAGATGAATTTGCCAAATATGTTTTCAACCGTGAAACAATGCAAAAATATCTTTCCAAGTACACTTATAAAACATTGACGGATAGTATAGATAAATCGCTTCCGCTCAATCGTGATATTGCCGATGGAGTGGCTACCGGAATGAAACAATGGGCTGTTTCTATGGGGGCAACCCACTACACTCACTGGTTTCAACCGCTTACAGGTGGAACTGCCGAAAAACACGATGCTTTTGTTGAAATAAGCGAAATTGGTGGTGTTATTGAAGAATTTTCAGGAAAATTACTTGTACAACAAGAACCCGATGCTTCGTCATTCCCTAATGGCGGATTGCGTAATACTTTCGAGGCACGCGGTTATTCAGCTTGGGATCCATCTTCACCAGCTTTTGTAATGGGTGATACGCTTTGTATTCCTACTGTATTTATTTCGTACACAGGCGAGGCTTTGGATTATAAAACTCCGCTTTTACGTTCTATAAATGCGTTAAACAAATCGGCAACTGCTGTTTGTAATTATTTTGATGCTAATGTTTCAAAAGTTATTTCTTATCTTGGTTGGGAACAAGAATATTTTTTGGTTGACGATGCACTTTACAATGCTCGCCCCGATTTGTCTCTTACCGGACGTACCTTGATGGGGCACGAAAGTGCAAAAAATCAGCAATTGGAAGACCACTATTTCGGATCAATTCCTACTCGTGTATTGGCATTTATGACCGACCTTGAAAACGAAGCTCTGAAATTAGGCGTTCCTGTTAAAACGCGCCATAATGAGGTGGCTCCTAATCAGTTTGAACTTGCTCCTATTTACGAAGAACTCAATCTTGCTAACGACCACAATTTGCTCATAATGTCGCTTATGAAAAAAATTGCTCGTCGCCATAATTTCCGTGTATTGTTGCACGAAAAACCTTTCAAAGGTGTGAATGGTTCGGGTAAACACAATAACTGGAGCATGGGAACCGACACGGGAGTAAATCTTTTCTCTCCGGGAAAAAATGATGTTGAAAATCTACAATTCATTACCTTCCTTGTTAATACAATGATGGCGGTGTACAAACACAACGGATTGTTGAAAGCATCTATTAGTTCTGCCAATAATGCTCACCGATTGGGCGCAAACGAAGCTCCTCCTGCAATTATCTCTATCTTCTTGGGAAAACAAGTGAGCGAAGTGCTCGACAAATTGGAACAAGTAAATACCGATGATGTAATTCATTTTGATGGAAAAACAGCTATTCGTCTTGGCGTAGCGCACTTGCCCGAAGTATTGTTAGACAATACCGACCGTAACCGTACTTCTCCATTTGCCTTCACCGGTAATCGTTTTGAGTTCCGTGCTGTTGGTTCATCGGCAAACTGCGCTGAAGCTATGCTTACGCTCAATACTGCTGTTGCTAACCAATTATCGGTTTTCAAACTTGAAGTTGATGCTCTTATTGAAGACGGAATGCCGAAAGAAAAAGCTATCGTTACCGTTATCAAATCGCTTATTGCTAAATGTAGAGCAATTTCTTTTGAAGGCAATGGTTACAGCGAAGAATGGAAAGCCGAAGCGCAAAAACGAGGCTTGGATTGCGAAACAAGCGTACCGTTAATTTTCGACAATCAATTGAAACCGGAAAGCTTAGCTATATTTGAAAATTGCGGAGTGTTGAGCCGCGAAGAAATTGAAAGTCGTTGTGAAGTAAAATGGGAAATGTACACCAAAAAAATTCAAATCGAATCGCGCGTTTTAGGCGATTTGGCAATGAATCATATTGTTCCCGTAGCATCAGGCTATCAATCAGTACTTTTGGATAACGTGTCTAAAATCAATGCTCTTTTCTCAAAAGAAGAAGCAGCTGCAATGGCGAGCCAAGATAAAATCATTATCAAAGCAATAAGTGATCATATTGGTTTTATTATCGAAAAAGTTGCTGAAATGACAGAAGCTCGCAAACAGGCAAACGCCCTTGCTTCTGAACGAGAAAAAGCTATTGCCTACCACGATACTATTGTTCCACTTACAGAAAGTATTCGTACTCATATTGATAAATTGGAACTGATAGTTGACGATAGAATGTGGACTTTACCAAAATATAGAGAACTATTATTTATACGATAAAAAATATGACAACTCACACACATCAGATTCCGGAACAAGGACTCTATAACCCTACTTATGAGCGAGATGCTTGCGGTGTAGGGCTTTTACTGAACATTCAAGGTAAAAAATCGCACAAAATTGTTGACGACGGCTTAAAAGTTCTCGAAAACATGATACACCGCGGAGCAGAAGGTGCAGACTCCGCAACGGGCGACGGTGCGGGAATTATGATACAAATTCCTCACGAATTTATTCTTGCTCAGGGTATTCCGGTTCCCGAAAATGGCAGCTATGGCACAGGACTTGTTTTTATGCCGAAAGATGAAAAACGAATTGCGACAATTCTTAAAACTATCAAACAGTCGGCAGCCGAAGAGGGCTTGTCCTTGCTTGCTGTGCGCGATGTGTCTGTAGATAATTCGATGCTTGGCGTGGGTGCGTTAGAGGCGGAACCCGCTATTAAACAGATATTCTTAACTAAGAATGGCGAATCGAAAATTGAAAATAATGCTCAATTAGAGATACGTCTTTACCGCACACGTCGAAGAATCGAGAAAGCCTACACCGATACATATATCGTCAGTCTTTCATCAAAAAATATGATTTACAAGGGAATGTTGTCTTCAGCGCAATTGCGCCATTATTTTCTTGATTTACAAGATCAAAACCTTACAAGTGGTATTTCTCTCGTTCACTCTCGTTTCAGTACCAACACTTTCCCTTCATGGGCGTTGGCACAGCCGTTCCGTTTGCTGGGACACAATGGTGAAATTAATACCATTCGCGGTAATAGACTTTGGACTGTTGCCCGTGAAAGCGTGTTGCAATCACCTGCATTAGGCGATGAATCGGTTGTAAATCCGGTTGTTCAACCGGCAATGAGCGATAGTGCTTCGCTCGACAATATGTTGGAATTTTTTATAATGGCGGGAATGTCGTTGCCGCACGCATTGGCAATGCTTGTACCACAAAGTTTCAACGATAAAAATCCGATTTCTCAGGAATTAAAAGCATTTTACGAATACCATTCCATATTGATGGATCCTTGGGACGGACCTGCAACTTTACTGTTTTCGGACGGACGATATGCAGGCGGAATGTTAGACCGTAACGGTCTTCGTCCTGCTCGCTATACATTGACCAAAGACGGAATGTTGGTTATTGCTTCCGAAGCGGGTGTATTGCCTATTGATGCCAAAGATGTGGTAGAGAAAGGTCGCTTGCAACCGGGTAAAATATTACTCGTTGATACCGAAACGGGAACTATCTATCGTGATAATGAGGTAAAAGAAACGTTGGCAAATCAATTCCCATACGGTGAATGGTTGCGTAAAAATAGAGTACACTTGGGAGAAATAACTTCGGGACGAAAAGTTTCTCCTGATGTGAAAAATTATGAGCAGTTGAAAAAAGTTTTTGGCTATTTTGACGAAGAAATTCAGCGAATTATTATGCCAATGGCAGATGCGGGAGCTGAACCAACTGCTTCAATGGGTAACGACACCCCAATTGCGCTTTTTTCGGAAAAACCTCAGTTATTGTTCAACTATTTCCGTCAGCAATTTGCCCAAGTAACCAATCCGCCGATTGACCCTATTCGCGAAGAATTGGTAATGTCGCTTGAAGGCTATATTGGGGCGTTGGATAAAAATTTGCTTTCTCCTTCGGAAGAACATTGCAAACAAATACATATCAAACAGCCGATTTTGACCAATCGCGATATGGATATTCTTCGACATATTGACTACAAAGGCTTCCGTACCAAAACACTTGCGATGACTTTCCCTATAGCGGAAGGTGCAAAAGGAATGGCAAAAGCCGTAGAACGCCTATGTCAAGAAGCTGAACAAGCTGTTGAGGAACAATTTAATTATATTATTCTTTCGGATAAAAACGTAAATGAAAAAAATGCTCCTATTCCTTCTGTGTTAGTCGTTTCAGCAGTTCATCATCATTTAGTTGAAAAACGCAAACGTACTAAAACGGCATTGATTGTGGAAACGGGTGAAGCTCGCGAAGTAATGCACTTTGCTCTTTTACTTGGTTACGGCGCAAGTGCTATTAATCCATATATGGCGTATTCTGTTATTAGTCAGTTAATAAAAGAAAAAACTCTGTCGCTTGATTATTCTACAGCCGAACAACATTTTATCAAAGCCGTAGGCAAAGGTTTGTTGAAAGTAATCTCAAAAATGGGTATTTCCACTATTGGTTCTTATCGTGGTGCACAACTTTTTGAATCGTTGGGATTATCACAAAATGTGATAGATACTTATTTTACTGATACAACATCATCTGTAGGAGGAGCTGATTTAGACGATATTACAACAGATGTTTTGCGTTTCCATGCTGCCGCTTTTGGTAATAAAAATCTTGGCGATTTAGGACAATACGCTTTCCGTAAAGAGGGCGAAAAACACGCTTGGAATCCCGAAACAATAGCGACTTTGCAACTTGCTACTCGTTTGGGCAGCTATGAGAAATTCAAAGAATACAGTTCGGTTGTAAATAACAAAACATATCCTATTTTCTTGCGCGATAGGTTGGATTATAAACGCAATCCGATTGATATTTCGCAGGTTGAACCTGTTGAAGCTATCATGCGCCGATTTGTTACGGGTGCCATGTCATTTGGTTCTATCAGTAAAGAGGCTCACGAAGCTATGGCTGAAGCAATGAACCGCATTGGCGGTAAAAGTAACACAGGTGAAGGCGGAGAAGATCCTGCCCGTTTTGCAACTCCGGCTCGAAGTGCTATCAAACAAGTAGCATCAGGACGTTTCGGTGTAACGGCTAACTATTTGATTAATGCCGACGAAATTCAGATAAAAGTGGCACAAGGCGCAAAACCCGGTGAGGGTGGTCAGTTACCTGGTTTCAAGGTAGATGAAGTGATTGCAAAAACACGTCATTCTATCCCTGGTATCTCGTTGATTTCACCGCCACCACACCACGATATTTATTCGATTGAGGATTTGGCTCAGTTGATTTTTGACCTTAAAAATGTCAATCCACAAGCAAAAATTAGTGTAAAATTGGTTGCCGAAAGCGGTATTGGAACAATTGCCGCAGGTGTTGCTAAAGCGAAAGCCGACGGTATTATTATCAGTGGAAGCGAGGGCGGAACGGGTGCAAGTCCGATGAGTTCAATTCGTCATACAGGAGTTTCGTCTGAAATAGGTCTTGCAGAAGTGCAACAAACGCTTGTATTGAACGGACTTCGTTCGCGTGTTGCATTGCAGGTTGATGGGCAGATAAAAACAGGTCGCGATATTGTTATTCAAGCACTTCTTGGTGCCGAAGAATTCGGTTTTGCCACAAGTGCATTGATTGTACTCGGTTGTGTGATGATGCGTAAATGTCACTTAAATACTTGTCCTGTGGGTGTGGCTACACAAAACGCCGAACTTCGCAAACGTTTCAAAGGAGATGCTGATTATTTGGTAAATTTCTTCACCTTCCTTGCCGAAGAAGTGCGTGAAATTCTTGCCGAAATGGGCTTTACGAAGTTAGACGATGTGGTTGGTAGAACCGATTTAATTGTTGAAAAACCAAAAACAGGTGTTTCAAAAATAGATAAAGCAGATTTTTCTAAAATCTTGTTTGGGAAAAATTATGTTGGCAACAATCCGTTGCGAAAAGAAATTAACCAAGAAAAAAATCCGGAGACAGTAATCTTAAAATCTTTGATAGACGCTTACGAAAGTGGCAAAAAATCCATTGAATTACCGATTAACAATACCGATCGTACCGTTGGTGCGACACTTGCCGGTAAAATTGCTCTGAAATATGGCGATGAAGGTTTGCCAGAAGATAGTTTTTCTGCTACATTTAAAGGCTCTTCAGGGCAAAGTTTTGGCGCATTTTTGGTAAAAGGAATGACTTTTGTTCTTCGTGGCGAAGCTAACGACTATTTGGGCAAAGGACTTTCAGGCGGAAAAATCGTACTTGTTCCGGCTAAGGGGGCAACGTATGCTTCGGAACGAAATGTAATTGCCGGTAATACGCTGATGTATGGTGCCACTTCTGGCGAAGTATATATCAATGGTCGTGTAGGCGAGCGTTTTTGTGTGCGAAACAGTGGTGCTATAGCTGTAGTAGAAGGCACCGGCGAGCACTGCTGCGAATATATGACCGGTGGTCGAGTAGTTGTACTTGGTTACACAGGTCGAAACTTTGGAGCAGGAATGAGTGGTGGCGTGGCATACGTTTGGAACGCAGACGGAGGTTTTGATGCTCGTTGCAATATGGAAATGGTGGAACTTTCACTTGTTGATAATAAAGCCGATAGTCAAGAGTTGTTGGCACTGATAGAAAATCACTATCGCTATACGCAAAGTGCTGCTGCCAAACGGATTATTGAAAATCCTGACTTGTTAGGACAGTTCATTAAAGTAACACCGATTGAGTATAAAAAGGTATTGCAGGAAGAACAGTTGAGAATGTTACAACAAAAAATTTCAGAGGTTCAACGCGATTAATTAAAGGAGATAAAGAAAAATGGGAAA
>JAISIO010000126.1 GCA_031262005.1 Bacteroidales bacterium | reverse complement strand
GAAAAGCATAGCACATATTTGCTCGTGTTGGCTATTTTGGTAGGACTTATTCCCGAATCAGGACCACATATTATTTTTATTTCACTCTATGTAACGGGAGTGATTCCGTTTGGAATTTTACTCGCCAATTTTATTGTGCAGGAAGGGCACGCTGCGCTTCCGCTTTTTGCAGAATCTAAAAACACATTCTTTCTTGTGAAAGCCATTAAGTGTTGTATAGCATTGGTGGTGGGATTGGTGTTGATATAGGGAACTTCTAAAAATATCCATTCAACTACGCAATGTCGTTTCGAGAGCCTCAGCCACCAGAGTAGCCGGTCGTTGAGGCTCTCGAAGCCACTTTGTTTTCAAAACCATAGATTTTTAGAGGTTTCTATAGTATTTGTATAATTTATGGCGTGGTAAAGAACTAAAATATGTACATTTGCGTTGTACAATATATTGTAACAAAATGTATTGACCTTGTGTAATTGATATAATAGAAACTATGAAGAAATATTGTATATACAGCCTACTTTTGCTATTACTGAGCAGTACTATGTTTGCGCAAACCAAAACTACGAACCGAAATTGGAAGGAATATTTTTCATTCTATGAAACCAAACAAATTGAGCAATACGGAAACATTGCAGTAGCGTTGAGTGAAAATGGTTTGTTTTTCTATAATACCGAAACAGAGAAAATTACAAAATTAACCAAATTACAGGGGCTTTCGTCTGTTGGTTTGACAGGTATGGCTTTCGATGAACAAGGCGAACGAATTTTTATAGGCTATGCCAACGGCATGATTGATGTGGTACAATTGCCATCGCTGAGCATTACGCCCATTGGTGATATTTACCAAAAAACAACATACAACTCAAAGGTTATTAACACTATACAAATTCACAATTCAATTGCCTACCTTTCTACCGATTTCGGATTAGTGTGTTTTGATGTAAAAAAAATGCGATTTACACATACTACGGTTTTTGGCGCACAAGGTGAGTCGGTAGCGGTGAATCAAACTTGTGTTGATGAACAAACTCAAACACTGTATGCAGCAACCAATAACGGAATTTTCAGTATTGCACTTTCCAAAAACCTATCGGACAATACCTTGTGGACGCACGAAACAGAATTTGTATATGGAACGGAAAAAGTGACAAATATTATAACATTTGCCGGAAATGTATATTATGTTCCTGAGTTGGCAGAAGGAGTAAGAGATACGGTGTTTGTGCGCACCGAAAATGAAACCGTCAAATTTTGTTCGCTCAAGCATATCAATACTCTACGTGTTGCTAATGAGCAATTATGTGTGTTGGCAAACCAAGAAATTGCAATCTATGCCGAAAATCAAGAATGTGTGAAAACTATTGTAGCTACCGATTTGAGCCAAATCCAGATGGGATATAATGGTTTTTACGATATTCAATGGATAAACAATACGATTTGGTTAGCCGATAGTTTTCATGGATTGACTAATTTTAATGAAAAAAAAACAATCATTCCAAAGGGACCATATTCCAATCGCGTGGCAGATGTGGCTTTTAACAACAACCGTTTGTATATAGCGTGTGGAAATTCTAACGAATGGAAGGCGGGTACGATACATGTAGTACAAGGCGATTTCTGGGCAGGACACCGAAACTGGGAGGTAACTAATTCTCTTACTCTTTATGTGCCAACGGGTGGTACTACCTATTATTACGGAACAACGAACGGCGTGGTGCAAAGTTCTTCTCCATGGGGATACGATACGATCTACAATAAATATAATACTAATGGCGCACTCGACCCTCTGCCATACAGAATTAATAAGATTACCAGTGATAAGAAAAATAATATATGGATTCTTAATCACTATACAAGCAAACCGTTGGCTGTGAAAACCGCCGATGACGCTTGGTTTTCATTTTCGTTAAAAGGTAATTTTGAGTCATCTGATATTTTAATAGATAGAGATAATAATAAATGGATTGCAGGTAATGCGCAACTTGTGGTTTTTAACGAACGTGGAACTATGGACAACACTACCGATGATAAATTTGTGCTTGTACCACTTGTTGAAAAAGGTGATGCAATTGCCGGAAAAAGTTCGTGTCTGGCAATTGATATTAAAGGTGAAATGTGGATAGGAACCATACAGGGTATTGCTGTTCTTGCCAATCCTACGCAGGTATTCAATGGAAACGCCGTACTTACTCGTCCGCAAATTACAATTGATGGTGAACTGGGGTATTTGCTTAGTTCCGAAAGGATTTCGTGTATATTCGTCGATGGTGGTAACCGTAAATGGATAGGAACGGAAAATTCGGGGGTATATTTAATTTCGGGTACAACTCCTTTGAAACAGTTACAGCATTTCCATGTAGATAATAGTCCTTTGCCATCGAATACCATAAGTGCTATTACTATAAATCAAACTACCGGAGAAGTATTTTTTGCAACAAACAACGGACTCGTATCGTTTTTGAGCGATGCCACACTTGGCGTTGCCGAGCAGGAAGAGGTTTTAATCTATCCCAATCCTGTGCGCGAAACTTATACAGGTGATATTCGTATTCAACAATTAACCGCAAATGCTCATGTACACATCACCGATATGGATGGAAATGTGGTGTTTTCGACCATAGCAAACGGAGGAACTGCGGTGTGGAATGGCTACAATTTGCGTGGCGAACGAGCTGCTACGGGTGTTTACTTTGTGTATGTGTCGAATGACGATGGCTCGCAAACACGAGTAGGGCGGTTAGTATTTATTAAGTGATAAGAGAGGGTGAGAAGTTACTTATCCACTGAAATTTTTTGAATAATATATTCCGAACCGATTTTTGTTTTTGCAACATAATTTCCTGCGGAAAGTTCCGACAAACCTTGCAATGAGAAAGAGTCGTCAATAGTTTGTAAAACCAGTGTTGTGTCAAATACCACAGTACCGTTTTCGGATAGTAATTCTATATGCACAGAGCTATCCGAATGCTGTAATATGTTTTTAGCTGCCGGCACCATGCTAATGTGATTTTCTTCAAAAGCCTGAGAGAGAATATACAAACGAATAAAACTGCGGGTACGTTCAATATCGGGTATTCCGTAGCCGTAATCTGTAGTGAGTTCTCCGGAGCGATTGCCGCTGTAACACAGAACTTCTTTTAATTTTTGTGCTGAAATGCTTGGAAATTCTTGCCACAAACAAGCTGCTATTCCCGCTGTAATAGGACACGAAAACGATGTGCCGGCAACGCCGCCTTTCACCAGACCATTGGCAGAAACTGTCGTTACGTTTGCACCCATAGCCACCACGTCGGGTTTCAAAAACGGAGTGTTGGTTTTGCCTCGTGAGCTAAAGTCGGTAATAGTGCCGTCGGGATACACGGCACCCACCGTTAAACCTAATTCGGCATCAGCAGGAGCCGAAATGTAGTGCCATGTATCGTTACCCGAATTACCTGCGGAATTAACTAATAACATACCTTTTTGTGCCGCAATATTAGCTCCTCGTGTTATGCGTATAGTATTGGTGTAGAGTTGGTCGGTGTTGTAATTCATGCTGCTGTTGTCGAATGTGGTATATCCCAGCGATGTGGAAATAATATCAACACCCATACTATCGGCAAATTCTGCGGCACTTATCCAATTATCCTCTTCTACCGGAAATTCGCTCATTTCTTCTTCGCTGCGTAGTAATACATAATTTGCCGCAGGTGCAGTGCCGATTAATTTGCCGGGAACTTGCCCCGCAATTGTGGAAAACACCATAAGTCCATGACTACCGATTGTAAACACATCGCAGTGTGCTCCGCTAAAATCCCGTACGGCAAGTATACGATTCTCTTCCCAAGCCTGCCTGAATGCCCATGAAGAATCAACATGTAGAAAACCGGCGTCAATTATGGCTATTGTTTTTCCTTGCCCTTGAAAGCCGTTACGGTGAATTGCTAACCCGTTCATTATTTCAATCTGACGAAATGAATTACCGTATGAATTATCGTTGTGAACATCAATAGTTTGCGCATAAGCAGTACTATCTTGCTGCAGGGTTGTAGAAATTTCTTTGTCTATATACGGTGCGGCAATAAATTCACACGATTTTACAAACGGAAAAGAACGTATTTGGTCAAAATCGGTTGTGCTGTCGCACAGAAATACCGCTGAATTGAACCATTTTGAACTATTACACAACTGTGCTTTGCAATTGCTAATACTATCAATATAGTGCGCATTGACCGGTACATCTTCATCGGTAATTTCAATGTTGTATTGGGTGCGGCGGGCAAGAGCTTTTTCACTCAAAAATTCCTGCGGTCGTTCAAGTGAATATACGGAATTTTCTTTATCGTTGAACGATATTCGGTATCGTCCGATTTGTTGTGCGGCAAC
>JAISIO010000105.1 GCA_031262005.1 Bacteroidales bacterium | reverse complement strand
AATATCCGATGCCTGCGCTATTGACGAATGCCATGCGGTGTATCGTTTGACATTGAATATGAAAAACGATGCTCATTTTGCAATATTGCTTGACGGCGCAGCTATTGACGCTCAAATTCTCGACATATCGGGACTTTCACAAGAAGCAGATGGCAGCGGCAAACCCGGATTCCGCAGAACAGGCGGCGATGCGGTTATTACTTGCTTCTTAGATATGCGCAACAATGCGTTCAATACACTTTCGATAGCACGCCCTGCACGTGATGTGCCGTTTGTGCTTGCCACAATCACAGGCGGCAGCGCAATTGCACGATGCACACCAATAGAAATAACAAGCTGTCCGAATGAACCGACCTTTACCTATCAATGGTATAAAAACGGTGTGGCTATGCCGGGCGAAACTAACGCTACGCTTACCGACGATGTTTCAGGCGAAAATGCAGCAGGCTACACATATTATGTGGTAGTGAATGAAGGCGCAGCAGGTGAAATAATATCGAATACTATAACTATAAGTTATCAACCCGACCCAAAACTGCCGGGAACAATGACACTTACCGGCTATTCGGAACAATTGAACTGGTATGAGCACAATGTAAAAACCGGCGACAACATACTATTCACAGTAAGCCCCGCAGACCCTACAATAGACAGCTACGTACTCCAATATAAAAGTTTGGCAGTAGGCTCCACTTGGCGCGATACTACAATTACCCCAACAATCGGTACCGATGTGGTATTTTCGCTTACCCCTGAATTTGGAGCAAAATATCGTATCAAAGGACTTGCACAGTTGAATGCTACGTGCAACAGGGAATTTTATTCTGATTCATCATTGGTACGGTTTATTTACGATTGTACCGGTGGCGATACATGGGATTTGTTCAGCGAAAAATTCGGGCAACTTTCAAGTGCTACCGAATGGCAAGAAAATTCAGGTGTAGTAGGACACACATTTGCAGGGAATAGTTGTAATACCGAATGCTGGTGTAGCAACCGTAGGATTGCCGACGGCTTTTATGCAATTACTGCTAATCCTAAAACCAGCGACTGTTTAACCAATGCTGAATTTAATGCCTGCGCAGCACCATATACGTGTGGTAATGGCGACTATTGGTACGGCACCGACCACACCGGCAACACCAATGGCGGTATGCTTTTTGTAAATGTTGGTGCCGATGCTGTTAATCAAGTAGTATATGAACAAGAAATCACCGTTGACGGTGGTTGTAAAGATGTCAAAGTATTGTTTTCGGCATTTATAAGCAATGCAACCATAAAAGGACAAACACCGGTAGATGTGCGTTTGGATATTTGGAACGCCGACAAAACAAAAATACTGTACTCCATTTCTTCGGGCGAAGTCATTACTCGTTCGCAAGCCGATGTTACAGCCGGCAAAGCATGGGCAAATCTTTCGTTTAAATTTGATGCCGAAGAAGGCGCAAGTTATTGGCTGCAATTGACCAACAACGCTCCAAGTGGTAGCGGTAACGATATTTTGATTGACGATATTTCGGTAATTATTTGTGTACCGAAAATCGAATTGGAATTACTGAATCCTGAAATTATTGATTTCGGTAATGCTGTTGATATAGGAGTGTGCGAAGACAACGTAACCGTGAAGTTAGAAGCCCATCTGCCTACTGGTTCCGGCGTTATTACCGACCTTTTCCCAACGCCTATTTATCAATTCCAATATAGTAGAGACAACGGCGTTACATGGAATAATTTCTCAACGGCAGGAAATTCCATAGATATAGATTTAGTGCACGCCGATGATATATTCAGAGGGCACACACAGTGGCGTATTATAGTTGCCGGTTCACAAGCTACTATTGATGGAGTGGGCAACGGTACAGTTACCGAACCTTCGTGCAACAATATGTACTTAGCATCCAATATTCTTACCGTGGACTTTGACCACAGAGTGTATGACGACATTGTATTAGACGAATGTTTTGGTCAAAGCACTACGTTTGAAGCCGAAATTCCAACCAACGGAACATGGAAATGGTACAATGCCGATGATCAAGGTAATCCTATTGGTGCTCCTATACGACAAGGTTCTTGGTCGGCAGCGCAACCTACTGTTACCATTACAGTTACTGCTCCCACTAACACAACTCCTGCTTACTACGTATTCCGCCCAATTTCGCCATACGATTGCGAATTTGATTATTCGGTAACCATTACCGGACGCGATTGCGATGATATAGTACTCGAAAAATCGGCATCGAAAGCCGTAATTGATGCAGGTGAAACCATACAATACACTATTGTAATTGAGAACAAATCACAGTTTCCTTCAAAGAATATTGTTATAAACGATAAATTACCAGCAACCATGTCGTATCGCAGCCATGTGATTAATCCCGTAACGGCAGGCACCTATTCCACCACTACCGGCGATTGGAACATAGCTCGCTTGGAAGTAGGCGCAAGTGCCACATTAACCATTACGGTACAAAATATTGGTGGTGCCGATAGTGATATTATCAATTATGCTTTTGTAAAAACACGTACCAAAGAAGCTCAGGAGGACGAAACAGTTTCGTATCCCGATTACAATGCTGCTTGGCAAGATAGACCGGCGTTTGCCGACACGGCAAAAATATACGTCAATCCGCAAGAAGCACCGGGGATTTTAGGAAATCAGCCTTGCAAAAACGATGTTGTGAGCTATAGTTTGAACACATCGCTTATTCCGCTTACGCCTCGAGCAAAATACAAATGGTCGATACTGCCGCCACAAGGAACAAACATACAAGGTTCTACAAGCGCAGCAACATTCGAAGTGAAATATTACAACGCTCCGGCGGAATATGTTATACAATGCGAAATTACTCCCGATTCCACAGTATTCGACCCGCCGATTATTCAAACAAAAGAAGTATATGTAACCGATGTGCCGAACGTCTTAATTTCAGGAGAAATGCACGTATGCTACGGCGATATTGAAACATACACCGTATTGAACGACAACACGCCGAATGCTACTTATTCGTGGGCACTCTTGAGCGGCGAAAATGAATTGATTATAGACGGAGCACAGAGTAAAACCGCCACAGTGGAATGGTTGCCACGCAATGGAGCCTTTGCCACCGATGCGCTTCAAGTAGAAGCAGTGAATACCTCGCAGTGGGCAATATGCACAAATTCCGGCGTTCTTGCCGTATCTATTCACCCCAATCCTCCGGTGAAATTTAGCCACGACGGCAGCAGCACCATGTATTTCCAAAGCGAGCCTTCGTACCGACATACCGATAGCATTTACACCGATATTCCGGTGAATTTTATAAACGAATCGCACACGGTGGCTTCTGTTGTCAATGTAGAATATTATTGGGATTTTGCCGGAGACGGCACATTTACACAAACGAGCTACGACGGCTTGCACACCTATCACGATGTGGGTGATTACACCGTACAACTGCTCGCCGTGGATACTGTATGGGGCTGTAAAACACTGATTGACACACCGCTTGTGGTGCTACCAAATCCGAATTGCATTGCCTCGTTCCCTAACGCATTCACGCCTACAAAAACAAGCAATAACGTATTCGGCGCACTCTACACCAATGGTGTAATGCTCGAAGGGTTTGAATTGCGTGTGTTCAATCGTTGGGGAACTATGGTGTGGAGTACCAACGACCCGTATGAATATTGGGACGGTACATTCCGTGGCGAAATGGGTAAACAAGATGTATATGTATACCACTGCAAAGCCATGTGTCAGGATATTGACCCGAAAACGCAACAACGCAAAACGCTTTCGATTAAAGGTGATGTTACTTTGATTAGGTAAGGTTTACCGTTACGTTCAAAAAACATGGTTGTAGGTCGAAAAAAACCGCCTCTTAGTCTTCTAAGGGGCGGTTTCTTATATGGACAGTTACAAATCAGCCATCGCCGGTTTGGTTGTTGAACGGAGCCGAAACAACATTTTAGGCTTAATGGTCAAAATATCCTCAGTTTTGACCATTAGAGCGAATTTTCTTAAATGATTTCTACAAAACGATTGCTTTTACCCTAAATAAAAGCCATTAAAAGGATTGCGTTTTCAAAAAAAAAAGTACTTTTGCAACGGGTAAGTCTTATACGACCAGCTCCTGTCGAACTCCCCCAGATTAGGAATAAAGCAAGGGTAGATGGTTGTAGCGGTGCGATGTAAGTAGCTTACCCTTTTTTTGTGCCATTTTTTTATTTATTCAAGTATTGGAGACGAATAATTTCGTAGCACTCTTTATCATCTATCGCTTTAATCGGAAGCACCAATGTTTGTCGAGTAGAATCTGTGTTTTGTGGCGTGTACATTACATTGCACAATTGATTATCTGCGATTTCAAATTCACGATGGCGAAGTAATGTAATAAAAGAGTTATTTGTTTTAGGAGTCAATAGTACTTGTTGGTCATTAAATTGAGCCCTCCCCTCTTCAAAAATAGTATCGTTCACGGTCAATATATATGAATAGTCTGAGTAAATTTCAATTGCAAGCGATTTGCCCGTATCATACTTTACAGCCTTAAATATACTCTCATTTGAACTTTGGCACGAAGTAACAGCACACAACCATATTAGAAAATATCGATACATTATTTTCATATTCTTGGTAAATTTGAGTATCCTATACTATTCAGAATTAGAGGTGTCCGAAAGCGTAAACGTGAGCGACACTCTTTTCTGCCGTTTCTTAACGAGTGAATTTAGGCGCACCGGTTGATGTTTCTTTCATTTTGTAATGCACTTTGAATAAACACACCACGTACATATCATTGTTGAAAGAATTTCCCCGTTTATCGTTGTAACTGGGGCTAATTTGATAATTCGGGTTGGCAAAAAACCGCGCCGCTTCCACCGGATAGCCATCGGGAGCGTAGGCTGCTACCAAATCGGGATTTACATACGAAGTACTCACGTCGTCGATATAATCGGAAAATGTAAAGCGAGGACCTATTTCAAGCGACCATGTCCAGTAACGGCTTGCTGCATACGAAATTTCTATAGCAGCAGGAATACACAATTGCACTCGTGAGTACGGTTTGCGAGTAGCCATAAAATTCTGTCCTTCTGTTCCCAATGGTTGCAATTCGTACCACTTACCTTCGTATTCGGCTTTTGGATTGAAATAAAACACTCCTAACCCTGCGCTAATACGCGCCACAAATTTATTCCCTTTTTGCCCGCGCACGCCTTTCAACATATAAATATGTCCACGAGTTTCCTGATTCAGTTTATATTCCAAACGAGTAGTAAATTCATAAATCGGTGAACGAAAGAAAAGGTTTCGGTAGCTACGCGAAGGTTCGTCGGTGAACTCGTCGTTACCGCTAATCATACCCGCAGTAATAACCGCATTGACCGAAAAACGAGTGTCTAACAAATAGCGCAAACCTAAAGAACCGCCTATGCGTGTGGTTAAGAGGTCCAAGTCTAACACCGAATGCCGCCCAAGACCAGGTCCCCCACCCAAATCGCCGAGAAAAAACGTAGGTCCTACACCGCCTATAAGCTCATATTTATGATTGTTAAATACACGCTGTG
>JAISIO010000103.1 GCA_031262005.1 Bacteroidales bacterium | reverse complement strand
CCCACTTTCACCAAAAACGTAGGTTTAAAATTATATTTTCGTTCTACATCTTCCAACACTATACTAAGCTGACGCTCAATATTTTCTATATCACTTTCAGCATCTACAATATTCAAAAGCATAACTTCTGCATTTGTTTTTTCAGCAAATCGAATGGCATGTTGTAGCGCATATTCAGCTACATTTGAAAAATCCCATGCTACAATAATTGTTTTTTTCTGTTCCATAATCAATGGGGTATTGTTGTTGTTAAAATATTTTGTACTTTTGAGGAATGTTTTTTTGTTTCATTATGTAATGATTTACAATTGAACAATATAGTTCTGCTATCATACATTTTTGAACTTATATATCCTTAAATTAATTATTCTGCTAAAATAGAAATTTTTTCACATTGTTTCCAATTAAACCCATAGTTTTTTTCGTTTTTCTTTTTTGGTACGTACACTGTAGCGCACAATCTTGGTCTATCGGTGTACCTTTTAGCGAAAATTTTCCTGCACACAAAACAGGTTTCGATGGTGAAATGAACAGCATTAGCCAAAGCAAAGAAGGATTTATGCTTTTTGGCAATCAGCACGGTATAATAACTTACAACGCCCGCTATTGGAAAAATCACAATTGGAGAGGGCAAGCGCATTTTTTCAAAAATTCCGAAGGACGAGTGTTTGTAGGCGGTTTTAATTCTCTTGCCGAAATTCAATTTCCGAACAACAAATTTTCGCTCAATTATATTGTGGATACCGCAGCATTTTTCGGGCAAATTACCCACATTGCAGAACATCAAAAACGCTTGTATTTTACCACTGCGGCGCACGAACTCTATTATGTAGAAAACAATACCGCACACAAAATTTTAGCAAAAGACGAAGAAATCACTCTATTTGAAATCAATAACACACTCTATGTCTGCACATCGAACGAGTTGATAGAATATCAAGGAAAGCGCATTATTCATACATTTATCGGCGATTTTTTTGCAAAAAAACACGTAACGGCAATGTTTGCGTTCAACAATGCATATATTGTGCGAGCCAACGATGCGTTTTATCGTGTGGATACAAACACCAAGAAAATCGAAGTTTTTGCAACTGAAATTGATTTACAATTGCAAATGTTTGAATACAGTTGTGCGCACGCCTTATCGAACAATACACTGTGCGTAGGAAGTTACCAAAATGGGTTGTACATTATTGATAAAAACGGAAAACTATTACAGAATCTTACTATGCGTACCGGCAACCTCAACAGCAACAGCGTGCTCGACTTGTTTGTGGATAACGAAAATAATTTATGGGTAGGGCAAAGTCGCGGCGTTAGTAGAATAGAAACTCCTTCAGCATTTTCATATTTCCATAAAAACAACGGTATCCGAGGCGGCGTAAACTCTGTTGTTCGCTACCGCGATGCGCTGTATATAGCCACAGAATTTGGCGTTTTGCGATTGAGCGAAGCTCTTCTTCGTCCGGTTTTTCCCACATTCAAATCGTGTAATGTTCTCTATTCTGTAAACGATCAATTACTTGTAGGTTCCGAAGACGGTTTATTTTCTCTTTCCGATTATACAAATCCAAAGAAAATAAGCGATGGCGATATTATTGCTATTACCTATGCACCCAAGCTGCAACTATTTTTTACCGCTTCACAGAATACCATATATATATATAGGTATGAAAATTCTCGATTACAGTTCTTAAAAAGCACCGACATTTTGGCTGCCGAAATCAATAGTTTAGCTGCCGATACGATAGGCAATATATGGATTGGCAGCAATGCCGACGGCGTATATCGGTTGCAAAATGCCGATAATTTTCAAAACGTTGATCATTTTATAGATTCGCATGGATTGCAAAAAAACTATCCATGGATACAGGTATATGAAACAAGTTTAGGTGTACTTTTCAGTTGCTCCGACGGATTGTATCGCTTCAATAATAGCACTCAGCGGTTTTACAAAGACACTCTCATTCCCATTCCTGCTCAATCGGATAACTATCACATAGCTCCCATTGTGGAAGACAGTGAAAAAAATCTATGGTTTTCTCTCAAATCGTCATGGTCGTTGCGCAGTCAATTGGCAATAGCTCGATTTGTGAACAATTCCTACGAGCTCAATAGTAATTCTTTCAACAAAATTGATGCATTTTGGACTAATACTATTTTTCCCAACGAGAATTCAATTCTGTGGTTTGGTAGTTCCGAAGGTTTGTTGCGTATGGATCTCAAGCAATTACACATAGAACCGAATACCAAACGACCGGTGTTTTTTCGCATTGCTCTGAATAACGATAGTTTGGTTTCGCCATCGTACCTCGATCCCGAAAATCACTTGCGCATAGACCATCAATACAATTCCATACGATTCGATTTTGTGGCACCGATTTTTGAAAATCACGAACGGGTAACATACACCTATTTTCTCGACGGCGTTTCCGAAACATGGTCGGAGCCTGATAGCGAAACATCGCAAGCGTTTCTTAATCTTCCGGCTGGCGACTACACGTTTCGTGTCAAATCAATTGACGTATACGGTAATGAATCGCCTGAAAATACATTTTCGTTTCACATAAAAAGTCCGCATTTATTGCAGTGGTGGACGTTTTTGATTTACGCCGTTTTACTGCTGCCTGTTTATTTCTTACTTTCGTTGCTTTTCAAATGGTTGAAGAAATTTTTTACAAAAGGTCTTATACAACAAAACGAAGAACTACAAGAGAATTATTCAAAAGCAACACAAATCATAGAAAATATTCTACCAAAACAAACCATTGAGGAATTAACCGAAAAAGGAAGCGTAGCACCGCGATATTTCAAAAAAGTAACAATTTTGTTCTGCGATATTGCCGATTTCACACAAATTAGCGAACAAAGCAGCGACGACAATAGCCTGATAGAAAAACTCAATTCGTTTTTTACAGCATTCGACACAATAATTGAAAAATATCGCATAGAAAAAATAAAAACCATAGGCGATGCCTATATGTGTGCCGGCGGTATTCCGCAAGAAAACGACACCAACCCCATAGAAACAGTGCTTGCTGCGCTCGAAATGCAAGAAACCGTAAAAACCTTACAAATAGGCGAAAAAGAACCATGGCGAATACGAATAGGCATACATACCGGACCGGTAATTGCAGGAATAATTGGCAGTAAAAAATATTTTTACGATATTTGGGGCGATAGTGTCAATACAGCAAGCCGCATGGAGACTTCGGGACAAATTGGTGAAGTAAATATTTCGCATGATACATACGAACTTGTCAAAAACTATTTCGAGTGCCACTATCGAGGAAGAATTACGGCAAAAAATAAAGGATTACTTAAAATGTATTTTGTGAAAGGTATTACAACTCATTTAACCAACGACCCTGCGTTAGTACAACCCAATGCCGCTTTTGTAGCAGAATTGGAAGATTTACGCTACCAAGATCTTGAAAAAAACATATTTTCAATTTATACCAACTACCGAAAAGATGACCCAAATCAATACATATTTGCCGATATTCAAATCACCAACAAACATTTTGTAGATTATCCGTACCACAATTTGGCGCATGTGCAAGATGTGGTGCACGATGTTCAAATTATAGGTAGAAACGAAGGTGTGAGCAACGAAGAATTATTGGTTTTGAAACTTGCCGCTTTGTTTCACGACATTGGGCTTACGCAATCGTACAAAAACCACGAAGCACACAGCATAAACATTGCTCGAACAATACTTGCCAATGCTCATTACACTCAGGCACAAATAGACCAAGTGTGCGAATTGATAAACGCAACCCGTATGCCGCAATCGCCAAAAAATCTACTTGAACAAATTATGTGCGATGCCGATTTGGATTATCTTGGTCATGAAAATTATTTTCCTCGCTCTCTGGATTTGTACAATGAATTTGTAGCCCGCGGCGAAGTAGAACGAAACGAACAAGAGTGGTTAAAATTGCAAATTAAATTCTTGCAAAAACACAGCTTTTTCACCAAAAGCGAACAACAACATAGAGAGCATATAAAACAAAAACACATTGAGAAACTACAAATTCTGTTAAAAAATTATACACAATAACCTCTCCTCTCATATCGTTAGTGTGAGTTTTTGTGTGTGTTTATTGAACTCGCAAAGAAAAAAAACAGCAGACACAATACGCATACACAAACAACGTTCACACCCAAGTTTAATATATAACACTCTAATAATATGAAACGAATTCTAACTCTTTTTTTTACAATTTCTATGATTACAACTCTTGCTTCGGCACAAGGTATTAATTCGGGCAATCCTGCTCGCCCATTCGGTGCAAACAAAGCCTATGCTTACGGTTTACTTCCCACAAACTTACCTACTTCGGGTACTTATGGTAGTGCTACTGCTGCTGCCACAGCCTACACCAATTGGATAAACGATTTTGTGGAAAATTGTAGCGATGGTAGTAAACGAGTAAAATTCGACCAAGTGCAATATACCGTTTCCGAAGGAATTGGTTATGGAATGCTGCTTTCAGCGTATGCCGGCGATAGAGTTACCTTTGATGGACTGTGGAACTATTACAAAAAATTTCGCAACAATCATGGAGTAATGCATTGGAAAATAGACGGCTGCAATGCTACTAACCAATCAAACGGCGCAACCGATGCAGAACTCGATGTGGCAATGGCACTGATTGTGGCTTCAAAACAATGGACAAGCGGTACTTATTTGAACGATGCGCACGCTTTGATACAAATTATCAAAACCTACGAAATGGAAAGCGACGGGGACACAAAACCTGGTGATGCATGGAATAGCGCAAAAAATCCGAGTTATTACGCTCCTGCCTACTATCGAGAATATGCAAAAGTTGATACTGAAAATGCCGCTTTTTGGAATAAGGCTGTAACTGTTGCCGAAGCTCATCTATTAACAAACCGCCATGCTACCACAGGATTGGTGAGCAATTGGTCGGTAAAGGGCGGTGCCGTGAATACAAGTAGAGGCGAAGACGGCAAATGCTATGGCTATGAATCAATTCGCAACCCATGGCGCATGGCTACCGATTACGCATGGAACGGACCAAATGTTGCCAAAGCCGGACAAGATATTTGTACCAAAGTGAGTGCTTTTATGGTAGGTAGAGAAGCTAACATACGAATACTGATGTATCAAAACGGAGGTGCGGTAACCAGCAATAATTGGAAAAACGGCGTTGCTTATATGACAGCTTTGGCAGCAATAGGTGGCTCGAACCAAGCAAGTTTAAATTCATTATACACCAATGCAAATGCCCAAAACGGAAGAATTAATAATAGCGGTGATAATAGCAACTATTTTAGCGCAACGCTTCGTTGCATAACTCTCTTTATGATGACCGGTAATTTTTGGAATCCTTCCGATAATGTATTTCCTCGTACCGAAACAATGGCTATTGATTTTGTAAATACACAACCAACCATTGTTGTATATCCCTCGCCTGCAAAAAACGTGTTGCACGTTGAAAGTGCACAACAAATGCGAACAATACACATTTTCAATACTATGGGTGTAAGTGCACTATTGATTTCAACAAACTCGCAACACGAAACAATTGACGTAAGCACCTTAAGTCATGGCACTTATTTGGTACGTGTGGAATATGCCGACGGCAGTGTTGAAAATTCTCGATTTATAAAAAATTAAGAAACGGGAATTATGGTAATTGCTTTCGATGCCAAACGCTTGTTCCACAATAATACCGGTTTGGGAAATTACAGTCGCACACTTGTGAAAGGTCTGCACACGTATTTTCCTGACAACACCTACGAGTTATTTACTCCAAAATTGAATGCGAGAGCGGAATATGATTTTTTCACACAAAACTTCAGCATTCACACAGCACCGAAATGTATGCCGAAATCGCTCTGGCGTTCGCACTGCATAACGAGCGATTTAAAGCACAGCAACATAGATATATATCACGGATTGAGCCACGAACTGCCTTTTGGCATTCAAAAAACGGGCATTAAAACCGTGGTAACCATTCATGATTTGATTTATAAATTCTTTCCTGAAGATTTTCCGCTGTTCGACCGAAAAATTTACGAACGAAAATGGCGATTTTCCTGCAACAATGCTACCGCGATAATCGCAACAAGTCAAGCAACGAAAAACGATATTATCAAATATTTTGGTATTGATGAACAGCGTATTCACGTAGTGTATCAAACTTGTGATGAGAGTTTTGAACGAACCTTTACTCCTCCACACATTGAAGTAGTACGACAAAAATATAGTCTTCCGGAACAGTTTATACTCTACGTAGGTTCAATTACCGAACGTAAAAATGTACTGAGTTTGGTACAAGCCTACAAGCAAGTGCGTACAAAAGTAGCAATGCCACTTGTAATTGTGGGCAGAGGCGGCGAATATTTGACGAAAATAAAACAATACATAGAACAAGAAAATTTACAACAATCGGTGTTGTTGCGCCACACGGTGAGCAACGATGATTTACCCGCACTCTACCAAGCATCTCTCTGTTTTGTCTATCCTTCAAAATACGAAGGTTTTGGCATTCCGCTTGTGGAGGCTTTAAAATCGAGAACGCCAATTATAACAAGCAACGCATCGTGTTTGCCCGAAGTTACACAACAAGCGGCACTCTACGTTAATCCCGC
>JAISIO010000099.1 GCA_031262005.1 Bacteroidales bacterium | reverse complement strand
TCTGTTTGGCGATTATCGTGTTTCCATGTGTCGAATTCCATTTCTACCATGGCATATTGCTTGTTCATCGGCAGATTTTGAATGTCGAGAATAAGATTTTTGAGGCGAGCTGTTTGATATTTTTTATTTTCGGCACCGCCAAACTGGTCGCTAAAGCCATCGGAAAAGAAATAAAAACTTGCACCTGGTTGATATTCAAATTCACGGTTTGTGAATTCTATATCAGTATTGAACGAACCGCCGATTGAAGTCATATCACCATGAATTATCTCAATTTCGCTATTGGGGGCAATATAGAAATAAGATTGCTGTGCACTTGCGATTTGTACCGTTCGCTCCACCTTGTTTATTTTACACAAGGTAATATCTACGCTATCGTCTTGTGATTCAATTTGGTCGCCACGTTTTTGTTTTAGTGCTTTCATTATTCCTTTATTCATTTTCTCAAGAATTGCTACAGGGTGCTGATTGCGAGCATTGTGAGTAATTTCGTTGAGCAAAGTACTTCCAATAAGCGACATGAATGCTCCCGGCACACCGTGTCCGGTACTGTCGGCTACTGCTACATATAAATCGTCGTTTTGTTTTGAAATCCAGTAGAAATCGCCACTTACCACATCTCGAGGTTTGAAGAAAACGAATGAGTTGGGTAAGTATTTCTCTATTTCCGATGCCCGTGGCAATATAACTTCTTGTATGCGTTTTGCATAATTGATACTATCCTGTATCTGTTTATTGGAATTGAGTAATTCGGCATGCTTTTGACTGAGTAAATCTTTTTGTACTTCAATTTCTTTACGCCGTTCTTCAATTTCTTTGGTGCGTTCGTTTACCATTTGCTCTAATTTCTCTTTTTCGTCAAGGAAATTTCTTTCGCGAATTTTCACGAACCCATACACGCCGAATATCAGCATAATAATGATAAGAGAGTAAAACCATGTAGTGCGCCAGAAGGGGGGGATTATTGTTATGGTAAGGCGAGCGCATTGGTTGCTCCACACTCCGTCGCTGTTGGTTGCCATTACTTCAAACGTGTAGGTTCGTCCGGGTAAATTCGTGTAGGTTGCAAATCGCTTATTGGCATCGGTGTATTGCCATACGCTGTCTTTATCAAAGCCGTCTAAACGGTATTTGTATTGAATTTTTTCCGGAGCTACAAAATCTAAGTTGGCAAATTCTATTGAAAAACTTTCTTTATACGATAATTCTATGTGATCGAGAAAACGCAAGGCTTTTTCCAAAATTACTCTATCGTCAATCTCTTCGCCAACGGTTATTGATTGATTGAAAATTTTTAAATCGGTAAGTACAACATTGCCAAAATCAAGAGTATTACTGATGCTATCGGGTAAAAATCGAGAGACACCAGTGTTTCCTCCGAAAAACAGTTCGCCTTGAGAGTTTTTGTAACGTGCACCTTGATTGAATGAATTACTTGCCAAACCGTCAATTTTATAGTAATTGGTGCAGATCATGCGTTTAGGGTCGAATTTTGCCAGACCAAAATCGGTAGCTACCCAAATATCTCCGTGATTGTCTTCCTGTAATGATGCAATTACATCGTTTGGCAAACCGTTTTTACGCGAAAAAGTTATGAAAGAATTCGTTACTTTGTTAAATTTATTGATGCCGCCACCGCTTGTGCCTACCCATAAATCGCCATTTCCGGTTATTAAAATATCGGATACCTCGTTGTGTGAGATCGTATGTTCTTTGTTTAAGTTGCGTGTGAAAAATTGTTTATTATTGGTTTTGGGGTCATACCGGAGTAAACCGAGATTCTTTGTCCCTATCCACATAATCTCCTCATTGTCCTGCGCTATGCACCACACCACGTTCCTGTCGGCATTGTCAGAAATAGGAATAGTAGTGAACTTTTTAGTCGTATAATCGTATTTACACAAACCGCCGCCGTAAGTACCTATCCAGAGTATATTGTTTTTATCTAAAAATAGGCTTTTTATCGCATTGTTCGATAGTGCATTTGCATTGTCGGGATTTTCTTTGAATTGTTCTACGTGGCGAGTATTAGGGTTGAATCGTAAAAGTCCGTCGCCTTCGGTGCCAATCCAGAAAAATCCGCGAGGGTCGTAAATCATAGTATTAATTTTCTTACTCACGGAATTAAACGTATGAATTGTTTTCGTTGCTTTTGAAATAGAGTGTAATCCATCGCCTCTTGTGCCAATCCACATATTATGTTCATCGTCAATAATCGAAAACACATTGGTTAAAGCCATTCCATTCTGAGTTCTCAGGGTTTTGAAATTTTTTCGTTGGGTATTACTTTTGTTCAATCCAGCGTTTTCTGTGCCTACCCACAGCACGCCCGATCTGTCTTTGTATACCGAAAGTATGAGATTTGATGAAAGCGAAAAATCGGATTGAGTTGCTTGATATGAAGTCAAAAATGTATGTGTTTGCGTGTGAAAAATGTTCAACCCACCGTCGCGGGTAGCAACATACATTCGTTGTCTTGCAGAGTCTTCGTAAAACGACCACACCGTGTTGCTTGTCAAGCGTTTGTTGTCGCCAGCAATTTCGGTTTCTGTTTTGGGATTTATAATCACAAAACCCAAATTATAAGTTCCTATCCATAACTGTCCATAACTATCGCAATGAATACTCATAACGTCTGTTTCGGCAAAAGGTAGTGTGGTGAATTTTTTAGTTTTGAGGTCAAATTTATTGAGTGCCTTAACGGCATTCATGCCCACCCAAATAGTGCCGTACTTATCTTGGCTGATAGCTCTTACTACATTACTTGCTATGCTGGTAGGGTCGTGCGGATTGTGGGTAAAATTGCAAAAAGTTTCGGTTTTTCTATCGAAACAAAACAAACCGCCGCCGTTGCTTGCAATCCACACATTTTTTTCACTATCTTCAAAAATATCGAAGATTTTATGTGTAAAACGGTTGTTGCCCTGTTCGTTTTTAAATTGTGAGAATGTTTCGGTACGAGTATCGAATATATTTAATCCGTCGTCTAATCCTATCCAAATTTTTCCCTCGCTATCTTGCAAAAGTGCTGTAATTTTATTGCCCGAAATAGAATGTGGGTTACCCGGAATAGGCTTAAAAATCCGAAATTCATATCCATCGTATTTATTCAAACCATCGTTTGTAGCAAACCATAAAAAACCCGTGCTATCCTGAATAATAGCATTCACACTATGCTGCGAAATTCCCTGCGCCATTGAAATACGCTCAAATATAAGTCTTTGTGCTTGCGTGTGCAGCGCAACAATAGTCAATAGAAATACAATACAGAGGGAGGTAAATTTCTTCATCAATTTTAGAAAAAAAATGAACTGCAATGTTAGGGAAAATAATTGAGAATCGGAAATAAAACTGTGGTTTTTGTTGTGAATTAAAAATAAAAAGATCCTTGCTTTGAACAAAGCAAGGATCTAAGCGAAATAACAGTATTCTTTGTGTGTGTATTATGAGTATATGAGAAAAATTAGAGATGAACTGTTATTTCGTCGGCATTGTCGGCACCATGCGATAGAGTAAATTGTATATGAGGAAATGCCGAATGTATAATTTCCAATATTTCGTTTAATTCCATATCTTGATAGGTCCCAGTCATTTTGCATGAGTGTATAACAGCATCGGTAACGGTGATGTTACAGTTGTAATGACGTTGCAAATCCGCAAAAACTTGCGAGAGTGGTGTGTTTGAAAATTTCAACAAACCGGTACTCCATGAATGAAAGTTTGCATCGTTGTTGCGCGTTTTTCGCACACCGTATTGTTTTATATCAACCCGTTCGTTCGCAGTTATTTCTGCAAATTCCTTGGTGTTTGTATTGTGCACTCGCACTTTGCCGGTTTCCACAATTACATGACCATTATTCGCTTCGGTTCCCACCATGAATTCCGTCCCAAGCACTTCTACCGAAAATTCGTTACAATCAATGGTAAAAGGAGCCTGCTCGTTGCGAGCTATCTTGCAGTACAACACCCCTTGTGCTTGTATTGCCCGATTGTCGTCGGCAAACTGAGTAGGATAGGTTATCTGAGCTCCTTGCTGTAAAATAATTTCGGAATTGTCGGGTAAAATTACTTGTTGTGGTTTTGTATCAGAATTGGCAACAGTTACAAACTCTTGTTGTTGCTGTGGCGTGTACAAAAAGAATAATCCTACAAAAAGCATTGCAACGGCAGCTACTGCCATTAAAGGTTTCCAAAACACTATGCGTTTTTTTTCGCTTGCCTGATGTGTTGAGGCTGTAAATCGAGCAAAAGCGGCATCGGCATCGAAATGAGTGCTGTCGGCAGCGGCGTGCCACGTAGCGCAATAACTTATAAATTCTTGAAGGTTGGTGTCGGACTGGCGAACCCACGCAAGTAGAGCACGATGTTCATCGTCGCTACCCTGCTGTGATAAGTATTTTATTATGAGTTCTTCGTTCATCGTTTTGGCGTGTATACGGGTAAGACAATCGGTATTCCCTATACCCTATGTGGTATTATTTTTTTAAATGTAAAAAATCACCGAATTGTTTTTTTAAGCTCTGCAACGCTCTTGTAATGTTTGCTTCCACTGCTTTGAGCGATATGTCTAACATTTCGGAAATTTCTTTATTTTTTTTGTTTTCAAACCGGCTTAATTCAAATACTTCGCGACATCGTTCGGGGAGTGCTTGAATAGCATTGTGTATGCGTTCCTGCAATTCGGTGGTTAAATAGGGGTCTATGTGGTTGGCTTCTATTTCTTTTAGTTCATCATACGCCGAATTAACATATATTGAAGCAATTTTTTGGCGTTTCAGTTGATTTAAACACGTGTTTTTTACGGCGCGATACAAATAGGCTTTTATCGACGTAATGCTTTCAATGCTTTCTTTTTGTTCCCACAGTTTCAGAAATACGGTTTGCACCATTTCTTCGGCTTCATCGTTGTCTTGCAAAATAGATGCGGCAAATACACATAATGCAGAATAGTATTGTGTGTAAAGAGACTGGAAATATGTTTCCCATTGTTGTTCCGATTTTTCCGCAGAAGAATTACCCATCGATTTTTTGTAATTGAAAAACTTTGCGCAAACATAAGACTTTTTATTCATTCAATATGGTTGCATGGAAATATTATTTGTTATAAGTTTGCAAGTTTGCAAGTTTTCGACTTGTTACTATCCTAACTTTTTAACTTACCAACTTTCTAACTTCCAAACTAAATAATTATGATAAGTTTTTGCATCTCCCTTGTGGTTTTAATTGTCGGATATATTTTTTACGGAAAATATGCCGAAAAAATTTTCGGAATCGACACCAATAGAAAAACGCCTGCCTACACCATGACCGACAACGTAGATTACGTTCCCATGCCTTGGTGGCGTGTGTTTTTAATCCAATTTTTGAACATTGCCGGCTTAGGTCCTATTTTTGGTGCCATTATGGGAATTATGTTCGGAACGTCGGCATTTATATGGATTGTAGTAGGTACAGTTTTTGGCGGTGCAGTCCACGATTATTTTTCGGGAATGATGTCGGTGCGCAGCGGCGGCGCAAGTTTGCCCGAACTCAATGGTCGTGAACTTGGGAACGCAGCAAAGCAATTTATGCGTGTATTTTCATTGTTTCTGATGATTCTTGTAGGTGCTGTTTTTGTTTCGGGTCCTGCGGGTTTACTTGCAGGCATGACTGCCGAATATCTCGACATTTTTGTGTGGACGCTGGTCGTTTTTGCGTATTATATTCTTGCAACGCTTTTGCCTATTGATAAAATTATAGGTAAAATTTATCCGTTGTTTGGGGCAGTACTTTTGTTTATGGCAGTAGGAATTTTAGTAGCTTTGTTTGCCAACGGTGCTGCAATTCCCGAATTTACCGACGGACTTCAAAACCAGCATCCAAAACACTTGCCTATATTCCCCATGATGTTTGTATCCATTGCGTGCGGCGCAATTTCAGGATTTCACGCCACGCAATCGCCTATGATGGCTCGCTGCATACAAAATGAAAAATACGGACGCCCCTGCTTCTACGGAGCAATGGTTGCCGAAGGAATTTTGGCTCTGATTTGGGCAGCCGCCGCCGCTTCGTTTTTCGGCTCTATCGACGGTTTGCAGCAATTTACCGCCTCGTTGCCGGCAAATGCAAATACCGGAGCCGAAGTTGTCAATACTGTGTCAAAAACGTGGCTTGGAACCTTTGGTGGCATTTTAGCACTCTTGGGAGTGGTTGCTGCGCCCATAACTTCGGGCGACACCGCTTTGCGCTCGGCTCGGTTGATTGCTGCCGATTTTTTGAACATTAATCAGAAAAAACTTTCAAAACGATTGCTTGTAGCAGTGCCTATTTTTGCACTTACATTTGTAATTCTGTTTTTTCTCCCATTCGACATTCTGTGGCGGTATTTTGCATGGTGCAACCAAACATTGGCGGTATTCACGCTGTGGGCTATAACGGTGTATTTGTGTAAACGCAAGAAAAACTATTGGATTTCGCTCATTCCGGCATTGTTTATGACAGCCGTAACTTCAACCTATATTTTTGTCGCACCCGAAGGTTTGGGCTTCAATTATACAGTGTCGCTCACAATAGGACTTGCCATAACCGCACTAATTGCCGTTATTTTTTGTGTGTATGCAAAAAAAATAAGCCGAAATCTCCAACAACCGATTGAATAATTGAAAATTGAAAGTTGAAAGTTGAAAATTCTGCAAAAAAACGGTTTCTGCGCTTTGTTTGAAACAGTGGGAGACGTAACGCACCACGTCTCTACGGTATCCAATAGCCCGACAGGGCTAAATATGAATAACCATACACAAGTGCAACGCAGCTCACGGACTGAATGCTAACTCCACACATCAACCCCGAAGTGGGTTGAACTACATTGAAAGTTTTGTAGATATTTTTTCTCTTAAAACATTGTTTTTCAGATAAAAAATTATTGCTGTCCGATAAAAAATAGTAGCCAAAAAAATTAGGGCTGACTCCGAAATAGAGTCAGCCCTTTTGGTTATACTTGTAGTCGACAAACAAAAAATATAACCATGAGTAAAAGTA
>JAISIO010000074.1 GCA_031262005.1 Bacteroidales bacterium | reverse complement strand
CGATAGTAAAATCGAAGATCCCGTATCGTGAAAATTATTTGAACCCCTTTGCTAAATCTGCTTAAAAATATGAATTTTTAACTAAAATAATTTGGATTACTCATAGAATTCTGTGGACAAACAAATGTATATTTGCACAAAACTTTTGTATAATGATAGCGCAACGACAATTATTTTTGCAATTACTCGGGCAAACTTCGCCCACACCACTCATGCTCGAAGTGGAACGAGCACAGGGAATTTATATGTACACACCCGAAGGGAAAGATGTAATTGATTTAATTTCAGGTGTTTCTGTGAGCAATTTAGGACATTGCCATCCACGAGTAGTGGCGGCGGTGCAGCAACAAGTGGCAACGTATATGCACCTTATGGTGTACGGAGAAGTGGTACAGTCGCCGCAAGTGCAATTTGCTCAGCTACTTACAAGTATTTTACCCGACAATTTACAATCGGTATATTTGGTTAATTCCGGTAGCGAAGCCATTGAAGTTGCACTCAAACTTGCAAAACGAGTAAGCGGACGACGTAAAATGGTCAGTTGCTACAATGCCTACCACGGCAGCACACACGGTGCTTTGAGCGTAATGGGCGGCACGGAATTTAAACGCAATTACGAACCCTTGTTACCCGAAGTGTCGCACATTCATTTCAATTCACTTGCCGATATTGAAGTTATACAGAGCGATACCGCTTGCGTACTTGTGGAAGTGATGCAAGGCGAAGCCGGTATTGTGCCTGCTACACAGGAATTTTTAACCGCCTTACGGCAAAAATGCAACAAAACAGGCACGCTGCTTATATTCGACGAAGTGCAAACAGCATTCGGACGCACCGGAAAAATGTTCGCCTTTGAACACTACGGCGTAGTACCCGATATTATTTGTTTTGCCAAAGGTTTGGGCGGCGGTATGCCTATGGGCGCAGTGGTAAGCAGCAAACGCAATATGGATTGTTTTACCCACAATCCGGTGCTGGGACACATTACCACCTTTGGCGGACACCCTGTGTCGGCAGCTGCAGGACTTGCTTCGTTGCGGGAACTTGTGGAAAACAAATCGTTGATTGGCGATATTGAACACAAATCACAACTGTTTATTTCGCTTTTGAAACATCACAAAGCCATTAAAAGCATTCAAGGGCGAGGGTTATTTTTATCGGTGGAACTTGCCTCGCGCGATACGGTTTTTGCACTTATTCCCAAAGCATTAGAACACGGCATACTTACCGATTCATTTTTATTTTGCGAAACACACATACGCATAGCCCCACCGTTTATTATTACCGAATCCGAAATTCATGAAGCGTGCAGGCGACTTTTATGCGCGCTTGATGAGGTGTAACCCAATTTTTTCATAATTCATAATCCCTAATCCGCAATTAATACTATTTTTGCAGAAAAATAACCTTAACACTATTTTATGGCAACTACAGCAGATTTTAAAAATGGATTGTGTATAGAATATAACAACGATTTATACACAATTGTACAGTTTCAACACGTAAAACCGGGAAAAGGACCGGCGTTTGTGCGCACCAAAATGCGTAACGTGAAAACCGGACGTATGTTGGAAAATACATTCAACGCTGGCGTGAAAATTAATGTAGCTCGCATTGAACATCGTCCACATCAATATTTGTACAACGATGAAATGGGCTACAATTTTATGAATGCCGAAACATTTGAACAAGTTTCTATTCCTGTGGAACTTATCAATTGTCCGGAATTACTGAAAGAAGGACAAAATGTTGATGTAATATTCCACGCCGATACCGAAACGGTTTTGTACGCCGAATTACCACCATCGGTGGTTATGGAAGTTATTTACACCGAACCTGGATTGAAAGGCGATACTTCGAGTTCAACTGCTCTGAAAGCAGCTACAGTGGAAACAAATGCCACTATTATGGTACCGCTATTTGTCAATCAAGGTGATAAAATTAAAATTGACACTCGCGACAAATCGTATATGGAACGAGTAAAATAACCATACCTGAACAACAAACCGGTTATGTAAATAAACAAGCTAACCGGTTTGTTTTTTTCAATTAGTCGATAGAGACACATCATGGAGGATACAGAACTTCCTTTAGCAAAACAGCTTGAAAGCGCAACATTCAAATTAGACACGTTGCTCAACATAACGCAAGCGATAAACAATGATTTATCGGCTGATGACTTGTTGCAATCCTATAAAGAAATTCTCGTTGAAAAATTTGCCGTCGGTAATTTTTTACTTTTCGTAAAAAATGCAACGTGGCATTGCGTGCTAAGTAACAACATTTATGGCGTTGAGGAACAAAATATTGAGCCTTTGATTACTAATTTTCAGCAGTATACCAAGATTGAAAAAGTACATTTCCTGAACAAAGAGTATACGGTTATCCCTATTTTTCATCATGAACAAGCACTTGCCTATTTACTTATAACCGACCAAACCGCTCTCAAACACGGCAGTCCTACCAAAATACATCTGGATTTTATTCAAACCATTACCAATATTGTGGTAGGAGCTATTGAAAATAGACATTTGTATGAAGAACAACTCGAAAAAGAAAGTCTAAAAAAAGAAATTGAAGTAGCATCGCGTATGCAAGCAATGCTTATTCCGAATGCCGAAACTCTTCCGCACAACGAACATATTAGTGTTGCTTCGTTTTACGCACCACATTCGCACGTGAGTGGCGATTATTTTGATTTTACACAACTTTCCGATACCGATTATGGATTTTGCATTGCCGATGTATCGGGCAAAGGAATAGCAGCGGCTATGCTTATGGCAAATTTTCATGCCAATGTGCGAGCGTTTGCCCGACTTGGAGTACAGGTAGACCTACCTTATATTGTAAAAGAACTTGATGCGTATATCAATAATTTTTTACAAGGAGAAAAATTCATCACGTTTTTTATAGCTCGTTATAATATTGAAAGAAAATTACTGCATTACGTAAATGCCGGACACAATCCTCCTCTATTTTGGTCGGCACAAGAAAAAAAAATACGCTATTGTACCGAGGGCAGTGTGGGACTTGGCATGCTTGACCACATAGACAACATTACACAAGGTGAAATTTATGTTCACTCCGGCGATAAAATACTGTGCTACACCGACGGACTAAGCGAAGCAAAAAATGATAAATCACAAGAATTTGGCACGCTTGAAATGGAACACGCCATTGCGAAAAAAGCCACAGTGCAGGACGCAATAGATTATTTGAATAAAAAATTACACAATTTTCTTGGCACACAATCTCCCCACGACGATATGTCGATATTAGGGATTGATTTTAAATAGGAATGGTGTAATTAATAGTTCCGAAACGTATCCGCTCCTTCTTCGCGTTCAAATTCACTGCCGATTTTAGAGTGTACATAAGGAATAATTGCACGGTCAATATTGGCTATATAATTGACATCGAACATCATAAAGTTCAAATTATCGTTCATATAGTCCTCCGTTTCATCGCCGGCTACAAACCGCCAACCGCTGTCATCGGCATCTTCGCGAGGTTCGCGGTACATAAATCCTACTTTCGCGCCATCTATCGTTATGCGGTTCGATGCTATACAATAGCCCATAGGTTTTATTAATTCTTGAATGTCGGTCTCTTGCAATATATATTTTGAATTCATAGCAGTAAGGAATTTAGGATATTCAATTGATAGTATTAGTCTTATTATTTACAATCTTATGTTATGATTAATTTACGTCTTTTGTTTTTTCTTTTTAGCAGCAGGAAACAGCACATTATTGAGAATAAGGCGATAACCTGCCGAATTTTTATGATTATCTAAATTCGTTGGCGGGTCTCCCACTAAGTGGCGATAATCAGCAGGGTCGTGTCCTGCGTAAAAAGTCCAAGTACCATTGCCCTGTGTTCCATGAATGTAGCGCGCCTCGTTTGCAGCCTGCATTTCGCCCATGATAAGCACCTGTGGTTTTATAAGCGACTTATTGAACGCTGTACTTTGCCCCATAAAACCTTTTACAATGTGGTCGTGATTTTGGCATAACATGGTGGGCACGGGGTCCCATTTTGCCGAAAATTCAAATAACGTAAAGTAATCTTCCGCCTCATTCACACGGCGAGTATCAGTAACGTCAATATTTGAATATTCGTATATCATAGGGTTTTGTATAAGCGTAAAATTTTGAAAAGCAATACATTTCGTAAAATCCAATTTCTGTTGCGCTTGCGGATCGGCAGGGTCGCCGTCAAACATCACATCACAAATATCGGTACCTTCAGCAGCCAACGCAATATCAAACGTATCAGCTCCTGAACACATAGCAAACAAAAATCCGCCGCTTTCAATATAGGATTTGATGGTTTTGACAACATATAATTTCAATTGCGACACTTTAATAAAACCCAGCGCATGTGCTGCTGCTTCAGCATTAGCTACTTGTGATTTATACCACTCGGCATAGCGATAATTTGCATAAAATTTACCGTATTGCCCGGTAAAATCCTCATGATGCAAATGTAACCAATCGTATTTCGATAAATCACCTCTCACAATTTCTTCATCATAAATTACATCGTAAGGAATTTCGGCATACGTGAGGGCAAGCGTTACGGCATCGTCCCAAGGAAGTTTATCTTTGGGCGAATACACGGCTATTTTCGGTGCTTTTTCAAGTTTCACGGCATCCATATTGACATCTTCACCCGAAATTTCGTTAAGAATGTGAGCCGATTTTACCTCGGCAATAATTTCGTAACTCACACCACGAATGTCGCATTGCGTTTTCAAAGCTGCCGAATATTCACATAAAAAACTACCACCTCGATAATTCAGCAGCCATTGGCTCTCAGAATTATTTTGCAACGCCCAATATACTACCCCGTATGCTTTTAAATGGTTTTTTTGAACGTTATCCATAGGAATGAGGAAGCCCATGGCTAATGAACAATTAACAATGAATAATGAACAATTAATAAGTAGTAATTTTAGAAAGCGCATTTTTATGATTGATGATTTATAACGATTATCCGTTTTTTCAGAGAAGAAAGTTACTGACTTTCCTTCGGCAATGCTATCAATTCTTTGATAGTTTCTATAAATGTAATTGTTTGCGGATACAACGCCGTTGTTATTTCTTCATCAAAATAAATATAAACATCGTAATTGCCACTGTGTCTTTTGGCAAATAAATCCGAAAAGAACGCATTATATTTATTTGATAACAAATGTGTTTTCACAAAATGTAATCCTAACATTTGTCTCACACCTGTGTGTGTTTGCACTTGAATACCTTTGCTAATAAGCAATGCTACAACAGCATAATAACAAGCATAATACATTCTGTTAACAGCGGCATTCCAAAACTTGTTCTCAATCAACAATTTTGCTTCCAACAGAGGCGATTGAGAATTTTTCAATCGTAAGGAAATCAATGCGTTGCGTTCATCATCATTCATAGAATAACTCCTTCTCTCATTACATTTTTATAAAACGGTGTTATACTATGCAAAGTCTCCCAGTGTTTGCGTAATACAACTAACGGATTAATCAACACACCGTTTTCAACCTCAATATCGTAGAGCGGAAAGGTTATATCTTGTTGTTCCTGCAATGTAAGTTTCTCTTTATCAACAAGAATAAGAAGATCTATATCACTATCAGGACGAGCTTCGCCACGAGCTTCGCTGCCATACAAAATAGCTGTAGCTTCCGGAGCAACTCGGTGAAGAACTGATTGTAACGCTTTTATTATTTTCGGTCGTTTCATACGTTGTAGTATTTTCTAAACAACAAATAAATCGTATTGTTTACAATTACTTCACAAAGATACAACATTTTCCACAGAAACAAATATTGGAAAATTAAGCACTCATATCAACGTCTAAAACGCAGGCACAGTTTCAATTGTTGTATCAAATTCCTGTGTTTGCGTGGCATTCATTTTCGACGAAAATGTTTGTGTTTCAAAAGTCGACGGTGCATTTGCCATTGATACATCGAAATTCGATACTGCCGGCATTTCGCCTATTGGAAATCCTCCTCCTACAGTTCTATCAGTAAATTTGGTAAGTTCGGGAATAAAAGTCAATCCTACATCGGCTACAGCTCCGTGACGGTTTTTTGCAATAATTATTTCCGCCAAACCTTTGGTGGAATTTCCGTTTTCATCAATAGTTTGCCCATAGTATTCGGGACGATGAATAAAAAGCACCAAGTCGGCATCTTGTTCTATAGCTCCCGATTCGCGCAAATCGGAAAGTTGCGGGCGTTTGTTCCCGCCACGAGTTTCCACCGCACGACTCAATTGCGAAAGTGCAATAATCGGAATTTTCAATTCCATAGCCACCGCTTTTAATTGCCGTGAAATCATACTCACTTCTTCTTGCCTGTTTGCCGGATTGTTCGATGTCATCAATTGTAAATAATCGAGAAAAATACACTGAATTTGATGTTTGTCATACAAACGGCGGCATTTTGCACGAAATTCCATAATGGAAAGTGCTGGGGTATCGTCCAAATAAATCGGAGCAACTCCCAAAGCTTTTGTTCTGGCGTACAATGTTGTCCAATCCTGTTCGGTCAAATCACCATTTTTTATCTTATTGTGTGAAATTTCGCTTTCGCCCACAATAAGACGGTTTACAAGTTGGTCGTTGCTCATTTCGAGCGAAAACATTGCCACCGGAACATGAAAATCAATAGCCATATTACGCAGCATAGAGAGCACGAACGCTGTTTTACCCATTGCCGGACGAGCCGCTATTACAATCATATTACCGGCTTGCCAACCTGACGTTATAGCATCTAATTCCGTAAATCCACTCGGTTGTCCGCTGTATGTATTTTTGTTTTCTTGCGCTTTTTTAATGTTATCGAATACCTGCTCAATAACCAAATTAATGGGCAGAGCTGCTTTTTTGATATTCCCTTCGGAAACTTTAAAAATTTCCGTTTCCGAAAAATCCACCAAATCATCAACCTCAACCGCCGGGTCAAATGCTTTTTCTTGAATTTGCGCCGATACGCGAATTAATTCCCGTTGAATAAATTTTTGCGCAAGCATTTTAGCATGATGCCCAATGTGCGCTGCCGATGAAACTTTTTGTGTAAGCTGAGCCACAAAAAATGCACCACCTACCGTCTCCAAACTTTCCTCTTTACGTAACTGTTCAATTACGGTTTGAATATTTACCGGTTCTTGATTAGCATTAATTTTAGTAATTGCCGAAAATATGATCTGGTGTTTCTTGTTATAAAATGTTTCGGGTTTCAAATCTTCTATTACCTGCAATAACGCATCGTCCTCGAGCATCAACTGTCCGAGTACTGTTTCTTCCAAACTTTCGGAAAACGGCGGAATTTTGCCAGCATAGTCAATTTCAAGCTTTTGCGGAGGTCGTTTATTGTATTCTTTTGCCATGTTGTTTCGTAATTTGTGCAAAGCTACAATTTAATTACAAATTGAAAATTGAAAATTGAAAATTAAGTTTTGAACAAAAATGAATTATGTTTCATTTGAGTATAAACTATGCCGTAACTCATAATTGTTACGAAATATTTTAACAACTATTTTCCTATTTTTGAATTCTAAATTAAAAGTAATCTAAAGATAAAAAGCTATGGAAACAATAAAAACACTCGTGTTGGTAGGCGGAATTAGTAAAAATTCATTAAATCAACGTTTATTCAACGAAATAGAAAAGCATTACCACGGCGCTCTTGCTTTCACTCAATTTGCAATAGAAAAATTACCATATTATTCGCAAGATATTGATAATGGAACTCTTCCCATTGTCAATGAATTTAAAGCCGTTATAAAAAATTCACAGGCGGTGCTATTAATCACACCCGAATATAATCGTTCGTTTCCTGGTGTTCTGAAAAATGCTCTTGATTGGGGTAGTCGTCCTTACGAACAAAACACTTGGGGCGGAAAACCTGCAGCTATAATGGGTGCGTCGGTTGGAAAACTCGGAACATTTGCAGCGCAAGGACAGTTGCGAGCCGTATGTTCTTTTTTGAATATGCACGTAATGAACCAGCCCGAATTTTATGGTACTGCGCAAACGCTGCTTGATGAAACAGGATTGATTGACAAAGCACTGCCTTTTGTGCAAAAATATTTGGATAGTTTTGAACAGTGGGTTCGGCAACATATAAGTATGGTTGGCAGTAAGCAATAAGTATATTTCAAGAATAGCAAAATATATAATTGTTGCTATGGTATGTTAAGAGTAGGGCAATCATATCAAAGTTTCTATTTTGATGCGATTTGCCCTGAATTTATTTCAACAATCCGCCAAAAGCAGAATAAATAACTGTATCTTTGTGAATCCAATAGTATTTCATTTATGTCATGACACACACGCATTCAAAAAACTCGTTTGTAAA
>JAISIO010000066.1 GCA_031262005.1 Bacteroidales bacterium | reverse complement strand
CTATTTTGGATCACTTGATTTTTAACCGATGCGTTTACATACACAAGTTTTGTGTCTTCGGCTAAACTCAATTTTCCGTGAGAAAGTTTGCCTAAATCGGCAATAATTATAGCATCGTTTACCGATTTTTGATTCCACGCAACGTAGGTTTTTTTCATGTGGTTTGCTATTGCTTTTATCAAGGTTGCACGTTCCTGTTCGTCTTCAATGGTGCAGGCGTGTTCTATCATGCGCTCGGTAAGCAAACCGTAATGTCGGAATTGTATGTTGCTTGTATTATAAGGCAATTTTTGTGGAGGCGGTAGTTCCGATGTTTTTGTAATAGGGTATGGAAAATCTACATCAAGTTTATAGTCGCATAATTCCGCCAAAAAATCCCACATTTTATGTTTGTAATCTTTGGTTTCGCGAACGGCGGGATTCATATTTGTCAATATGGCAACCAATTCGTAGGCAGATTCGGTTCTACGCTGGCGGTCTTCTATGGTGAGTAAATGCTCTGCCATCATTTGAATATTGCGTCCGTATTCGGGCAGAATAAGTTTTTCTTGTGTCGTATTATATTGCATAATTAAAGGCTTTGTTGATACACTTTTTTGTGTTGCTCAGGTATTGTTATTGTAATTCTTGAATAACCTCAACAATAGACGCTCCGTTATGGAAAGCCTCAATATTAAGCGGAATTAATTTATGTGCTCGTTCAGGTAAGGATTTATATAAGCCTTGTTCAACAAATTCTACACTCACCACCGGCACTATTTTCAAATAGCCGCCAAGCACCATTATGTTGAAAACCTTGGTAGTTCCAAGCTCCGCAGCTTTTTCTGTTGCCGGAATATGATAAATATTTATATCTTTTCGGGTCGGCAAGGTTTTCAATCCATTGCTGTCGTAAAATAAACGTCCGCCCGGTTTTACCGCATTTTCAAATTTGTCAAGCGATTGTTGATTGAGCACAATTACGGTATCGAAATGTGTTACCACAGGTGAATCTATAGGCGCATCGCTTATCATAACGGTAACGTTCGCTGTTCCTCCTCGCATTTCGGGTCCGTAAGACGGCATCCATGCTACTTCTTTTCCTTGCATAACACCAGCGTATGCCAAAATTTTACCCATTGATAAAACACCTTGACCTCCAAAACCGGCTATTAATAATTCTTCTGTTTTCATTTTTTTAGATTTTAGATTATTAGACACAAGACCAATAGATTTTGTCGTGTATCTAATAGTCTTGTGTCTTGTATCTAATTGTCTGTTTTCGGTACTTTAATATCGCCAAGTGGATACTGCGATAGCATATTTTCTTCCAGCCATTTGTTGGCTTGACGAGCAGTCATTTTCCAACCTGAATTACAGTTTGTTACAATTTCTACTAAACTCACGCCTTTTTTCAATTTTTGATTTTCAAATGCTTGACGAATGGCTTTTTTACATTTGCGCACATTTGCGGCAGTGTTCACCGCCTGACGAGTAATGTAATATGTTCCGGGCAATTGTGCCAATAAATTAGTGAGTGAAAGCGGATACCCGTGCATATCGGGATTTCGTCCGTAAGGAGCTGTGCTCGAAGGCATTCCAATTAACGAAGTGGGAGCCATTTGCCCGCCGGTCATTCCGTAAATACCATTATTGATAAAGAAAATGGCAATATTTTCGCCTCGGTTGCAGGTGTGCACTGTTTCGGCTGTGCCAATTGCCGCTAAATCTCCATCGCCTTGGTAGGCAAATACAAATTTTTCGGGATTGGTGCGTTTTATGCCTGTTGCCACGGCAGATGCCCGTCCGTGAGCAGCTTGCACCGCGTCTATATTCCAAAATTCGTAGGCAATTACTGCGCAGCCCACCGGTGCCACACCAATGGTTTTGTCGGTAATTCCCATTTCTTCAATAACTTCCATTATCAAACGATGCGCCACACCGTGTCCACAGCCGCCGCAATATGAAAATGGAGTGTCGGTAAGATTCTTCGTTTTTGAAAAAACAACTTCGGCACCTTGCGCCAATAAGTCTTTTTTATACTGTTCTACGTCTATTTCCATTATTCAATAAATAATTTTTTAAAGTTAATAAACACTTCGGTTGGAGTTGCTATAATTCCACCCATACGTCCGTAATGTTTTACAGGCACAGCACCTTCTACTGCCAAACGAACATCTTCGATCATTTGACCGGCACTCATTTCTATGGTTAGCATTCCTTTTACTTGTTGTGCAAGTTCTTTCAAGCGTGCACTTGGAAAGGGCCACAATGTAATAGGGCGCAAAATTCCCACTTTTATTCCTTCGGCTCGTGCCAACTGAACTACTTTACGAGCTATGCGAGCACTAATTCCGTAAGCTACCAATAGATAATCGGCATCTTCGGTTTGAATTTCTTCGTAACGAACTTCGTTAGCGCGAATTTCGCTATATTTTGCTTGCAATTGTAAGTTTTTTTGTTCCATCACTTCCGATTGCAAATACAGCGATGTTATGTAATGGCGTTCGCGATTAGTAGGTTTTCCTTTTGCAGTCCATTCATGATCAGGTGTTTCACGGGGCAATTGCTCCGAAAGAGTAACTTTTTCCATCATTTGCCCAATAGCACCATCGGAAAGTATCATTACCGGATTGGTGTATTTGAATGCAAGGTCGAAACCTAATTTCACAAAATCGTATTGTTCCTGCACGGTGTAGGGTGCAAGCACAATCATATTGTAATCGCCGTGTCCACCGCCTTTCACCGTTTGAAAATAATCGGCTTGACTTGGTTGGATTGTTCCCAATCCCGGTCCGCCACGAGCTACATTGACAATCAAACAAGGTAATTCGGCACCTGCCAAATACGAGATTCCTTCTTGTTTCAAACTCATGCCGGGACTCGACGACGACGTCATTGCTTTTTTGCCCGTGCAAGCTGCGCCATACACCATATTGATAGCAGCCACTTCGCTTTCTGCTTGTAGCACTAACATTCCTGTGCGTTTGTTATAAGGGTCTTCGGCTGCCAAATATTCTATTATTTCCGATTGTGGGGTAATAGGGTAGCCGAAATAAGCATCACAACCGCAGCGAATTGCGGCTTCGGCTATTGCTTCATTGCCTTTTAATAGTTTTATTTCTTTACTCATTGTGTTACTTTTTTGTCGGAACTTTATACACGGTAATCACTACATCAGGACATACCAATGCACAACTTGTGCAACCGGTACACTGCTCCGGATGTTTCATAAGCGGATACGTGTAGCCTTTTCCATTCACTTGATGCGACATTTCCAACACGTCGAACGGACAAGCTTCAATGCATAATTCACAACCTTTGCACTGTTCAATGCTGAATTCGACAAATCCTTTGATTTTCGCCATATTTTTTTACTTATTTTTTTACGTATCAATCCGCAAAGATACGTTTTTTTCGCTAATGAGCGGAATTTGTTATTAACTTTTTATGAATATTGAAACAATTAACTGCAACGATAGGGGGGAGGTCATTTGCCATAAATCGGTATTATTTCCAATACACGAATAACTACTCGAAATGCATGGAAATAACAAATAGGCGCGAGTAGAGTTTGTCTATAACTTCGGCGTATTCTACGTTTTCGGATTGTAGTATGTTGCGTGCGCCGAATTCAAATTTAAACTCGGTGGCAAATTTGAAGTACACAAAATACCAATTGACACCGAAGCCGAATTGATAGAAGTAATCCAAAGGCACTTGCGATATGGTATATTTGGAATTGTTACGTCGAGTGCGCAATGTTTCTAAGTCGTATTTTATAGAACCTCCGGCAATTATATACGGACGATAATTGTTTATTCGGCGGGCATTGTATTTTACAAGGAGCGGTACATCAACGTAAATGGTTGAAATTTTCATTGTATAATCATACGTTTTCATGCTTCCATCGTCATTGACTTCGTACATATTGCGCATGGTATAGTGTAAATTTCGTTGCCCGAACTGTAAGCCTGGTTGTGTGCGTAAATTAAAATGGTCGTTCAGCCGTAAATCGGTAATAAAAGCAAGATTGAACCCTACGCTTGGTATGGCTTCTAAATGTTGTACCGAATCTTGGAAAAACGGTACAAGCAAATCCGATGTGGGCAGTATGCGATAATTCATAGTGTTGAATCCCAGAGAAATACCCATGCGTATACGCTTTGCATCGTAGTTTGGATTGTGCAATACTTTTTCACGTTGGGCATACGCTAAGTGCACACTCAAACAAATAGAGATAAAAAGCAACAATCGTTTCATTGGAATTGAAAGTTGAAAATGAGGAGTGTTTATTCTTTTATTTTCAATTGGATTATTTTTCTAAAACATAGAGCGCAGTTATTCCAAACGTAAGAAAGCTATATTTAGTGTTTGAAAAACCTGCTTTTTGAGCTTCGGTAATAAATTTTTCGCCCGAAGGAAATGCTGCCACCGATTCGGGTAAATAGGTGTATGCCGAGTTATCTTTTGAAAACAATCGTCCTATGGCAGGTAAAATACGTTTGAAATAAAACATATACAGTTGTTTTATGGGAAATTTTTGCGGTGTAGAAAATTCGAGTATCACAGCTTTTCCTTGTGGTTTGAGCACTCGGTGCATTTCGCTCAATCCGGCATGAAGGTTTTCAAAATTGCGCACTCCGTATCCTGTTAAAATTGCATCAACGGAGTTGGTTTCAAATTGCAGGTGTTCGCAATCGCCCTGTTGAAATTCTATGCGATTGGTCAATTCTAACCGAGCAACTTTTTGTTTGCCTACCTCCATCATTTTTTCGGAAATATCCACACCCACAATGCGAGCGGTTTGTAAGCGTCGAGCTGCGGTAATAGCAAAATCGCCAGTACCGGTAGCAATGTCGAGAATAAAGGGGGTTTTCAAATCACCCAATTTTTTCACAGCTCGTTTGCGCCACCACACGTCAATGCCTAACGATAATGTGTGATTCAGAAAATCGTATTTATGCGCAAT
>JAISIO010000023.1 GCA_031262005.1 Bacteroidales bacterium | reverse complement strand
GAAAAACAACATGGTTAAGCAATTGGCGCAACGATTGTAAGCAGAGATGGAACGAATTACTTGGCTAAGCAATCTGCGGGGATTCGCCCTTATAGGAATCATATTCCTGCACGTTGTGTCAGGATTTTTATATACATTCTCTACCCCGCCAAGTTCAATTTGGTGGATAGGAAATGTGGGCGACAGTATGGTTCGTTGTTGTGTTCCTTTATTTGTTATGATAACAGGAGCACTATTGCTGGCAAGAGAAATTGACTTGAAAAAGTTCTTTCAAAAACGATTTACGCGAATCGTAATTCCGTTTGTTTTTTGGAGTTTTGTGTATGTTGTGATTGGAATACTTCGCAGGGGAGATGCAGATTTTTTAACAGCTCTTTGGAATTCAAATTTTTGGGAACGCTTGCTCAAAGGTACTATTAGTTTTCACCTGTGGTATGTCTATATGCTTATTGGTTTGTTAGTTCTTGTACCTGTACTCAATACATGGATACGGCATTGTTCTGAAAAGGAGATTTTGTATTTCTTGGTACTATGGCTGGTAAGTATATTCCTGAGCAATACATTCTTACAAAGAGATTTAAAGTTGATTTATTTTTCGAGTTATGTGGGTTATTTGGTCTTGGGGTATTATTTGGCTTATTCTGAAACCTATACAATAGGCAAACTGCGATTGAAAACAGGAGGAAAATTGGTTATTTCCAATACATTGCTCTGGATAATTGTAGGGGGAATTGCATTGTTGGTAACTATTTTTGGCACATATTACAGTTCGCTTACAAAAGGAAAATTCAACGGCGAGTTCTACGAATACCTCATGCCCAATGTTGTATTTGCCGCCATAGCAGTATTTTTATTGGTGAAACAGTGTGTGTTGAAAAACAACATAGTGTTGAAAATCATACGTTTTTTGGACAAGTACAGTTATGGAATATATTTGGTACACATATTCGTTTTGACCTATTTACGTACATCTTTAGGCATAAGTTCACTGTTTATACACCCTTTGATTGGTATTCCGCTTACAACAATACTTTGTTTAGCTGTATCGGCTGGAATAATTTATGTGGTCAATCATATACCATTTGTAGGGAAGTATATTTCGGGTTAATAGGGTGAATTTTTACGAAAAAGCACATACTGTATAGTGTAATAATAATATCTTTGCGGAAAATCTTAATCGGCACGTTATTATGTTCAAAATAATAGACCTTTACATAATCAAAAAATTTTTGGGCACGTTTTTCTTTACGTTGCTCATAATCATGTGTATAGCCGTAATTTTTGATATTCAAGAAAAATACGAGGACTTTGTGCTCAACAATGCGCCGCTCAAGGAAATTATTGTTGATTATTATCTCAATTTTATACCTTATTATGCCAATTTATTTACCAATTTATTCGTGTTTATTACCGCCATATTTGTAACATCGAAAATGGCGAGCAATACCGAAATTATTGCAATTCACGCAAGCGGCATTAGTTTTAATAGGTTTTTAGTTCCTTATTTTGTTGCCACCACGGTTATTGCTATTCTTTCATGGGTGCTTATTATGTATATTATTCCTGTTTCCAACACCATTAAAATTGAATTTGAAGACAAATATGTATTCAACAAAGTGGTAAATTGGGAGCGCAATATTCACAGGCAAGTGCGTCCAGGTGAATTTATTTACATTGAAAGTTACAATATCGACAGCGATAATGCATTTCGTTTTGCAATGGAAAAATTCGACGAAAACGGTGTGTTACAATCAAAGCTCACCAGCGATTATGCTCGTTGGAATCCCCAAACCGAGCGTTGGGACGTGTATAATTATATCATACGCGATATGCAGCGGAACGAGCAAATTATACGCAAAGGGCAATTGCTCGACACGGTGTTTTACCTCACGCCCGAAGATTTTAAAATGCGCAATGTGTATATAGATCGCATGAATATTAATGAACTCAACGATTACATAGACACACAAAAACTGCAAGGTACCGATAATATCGACCGCTTGTTGGTTGAAAAACATAAACGTTGGTCCTTCCCGTTTTCCAATTTCATACTTATGCTTTTGGGCGTGTGTTTATCGAACAAGAAAAAACGAGGAGGCACGGTTGTGAACATTGTGATTGGATTTGCGCTCGCATTTATGTATATTATGCTCTTCCAAGTAACCACCACCTTCACTATTTATGCCAACTTAGATCCTTTTGTGGCAGTGTGGTTGCCCAATGTACTCTATGCCGCAATTTGCTTTTTCCTCTATCGCAATGCTAAAATCTAATTGTGCTTTATCAACTTATGTGAAGTACGGTTTAAAAGCCTTATTTTTAACTTATTACCTCATTGCGTTTAATGAGATAATGAGGTAACTTTTTTGCAAACAATTGTCTGCTCATGAGGTTGTTGTGTTGAATTATGAAGTAAAAATGAGGTTCTTGCTATATGAATTTCCCGATGTTTTGTAAGGTAAAACACCAAGTATTCATAAGAAAAAATAGAGAGGATTATTTGCGCTTAAACGCAATCAAATAAGAGCCGCCGAAAATTTGCAACGCCATTCCCGGAAGTCCCATTCGCAAATCATGAAAAGCAAAAGCAACGTCGCTTACAATTATCCATTCGGCAAGAAAACCGAGAATTTGGGCGGCAAACACCACCAAAGTAATGGTTAGTAGTAAATGTTTCTTAATATAACGAGCGGCAAAGCTTGCACATGATGCAAGAATAAGCGATTTGCTTATAATAATCGGCAGCATTGCAATTGTAGGCATTGCCATCAACCAATGGCTGAGCAGTGGAGAACAAATAGCCGTAAACAAGCCCACATACAAACCATAACGAAAAGCACCAACAAGTGTGAAGAAAAAAATAGGGAGGAAAATATGTCCGCCATGGGGCACGGCGTGAAAAAGCATGGGGAACAAAACATTGCCGGCAATAAATAATACGGCAAACAGATAGGTTTTAATGTTGCTCAACGGCAACCAGAGCGAATAATTCATAATGGTATTGGTTAGAGGTTAGTTTCGTTGTTTAGTGTTTGGAATGTAAAAAAGTTCGTATTAATTCTATTATTTCGGGAATATCATTCGTGTCGGCAGTTAATTGTTCTACGGGGCAGATGCCTGTTTGTGTGCGATTTTGAATAGAATCCACGCATTGTTCGTAGTGCACCGAAATGTGTGCGGCGTGTAAAATTTCAAGTGCCGGTTTACTGATTGTATAGGTGAAAAGTTCGCGTATTCCGCCAAAAATCATACAAGCAGCCGCTCCTTTTCCTACAACTTTATCGGCTACACTTGCTCCTTTTAAAAATTGAGGATTGTTTTGCGTAAGTTCAAACAAATCAGCAACCCCTCGCTTGTAAAATTCACGAATTTCGTCGCCATTTTGTATTACGCACGAAATTAGATTGTTAGATTTTAAACGTTCGACTACAAGACTTGTTTGCATAGCGGTATTTATTTTATATCACGTTTTGTAATTGTGTAATCATGTTTTGTCTCACGTCTAAAAGTCTTCTGTCTAAATAGTTTCTCGTTTCAGTTGTTCCACAAAATCGTTTATACGAATTAGTTCTTTTGGAATATCAATAAACTGTGGACAATGCACGTTGCATTTTCCGCAATTGATGCAATGGTCTGCCTGACGGAGTTTTTCAACACTGCGATCGTAACCTACTAAAAACGCACGTCGTGCGGCTCTGTAATTGGCATCTTGACTTGATGCCGGCACATTGCCGGCATTAACAGCACGATTGTAAAACGTAAAAATATGCGGAATATCAATCCCATACGAACAAGGCATACAATATTGACACGCAGTACATGGCACGGTAGGATATTTCAACATGATTTGTGCGGTTTCTTCCAAAAGTGCAAGTTCTTCATCGTTGAGCGGAACAAGGGGCGAAAATGTTGCCAAATTATCCATCAAATGCTCCATGTAGGTCATTCCGCTCAGTACGCTTATAATGTTATCGGGCTGACCTGCAAAACGAAATGCCCACGATGCAATACTTGCTTCGGGTTCCCGTTGTTTCAACGTTGCTGTCAAATGTTCGTTCAACGAAGCCAATCTACCACCCAAAAGCGGCTCCATAATCAAGGCGGGAATATTGCGTTTGCGCAATTCTCCGTTCAAATATTCGGCGTTCACATTACGTCCCGAAGCGTGGCGATAATCCACATAATTGAGTTGAATCATTGCAAAATCCCACACAAATTCGCCACTATCGTACAGCGAAAGCATATA
>JAISIO010000017.1 GCA_031262005.1 Bacteroidales bacterium | reverse complement strand
AACAATGAAACAGACGGTAAACATTATAGGCGGCGGTGTAGGCGGACTTTTTTGCGGCGCAATTTTGAGCAAAGAAGGATATGATGTAACAGTGTTTGAACAACATTATAAAATTGGTGGCGGATTGCACCATTTCAAACGCGACGGTATTGAATTTGAAACAGGTATGCACGTTATCGGTTCCTTTCAACAGGAGGGCGTGCTCAATAAAATTTGTTCGTATTTAGGTATTATGGACAAAGTTGCCGTTTTGCCTGCCGATGACACATGTTTTGAACTATTTCAAATAGGCAGCGACCACAAAACATATCGTTTTGCCAAAGGTGCGGAACGTTTTACGGACACATTGGCAACCGAATTTCCCGAAGAAAGAGAAAACATACAACGCTATGTGAAAGCAATGTACGACATTGCAAACGAGGCAGATTTATTCAATTTGCGTTACAACGGTAGTGCCATTTCTCAACATTCACCTGAATTTATGATGAGTGTGGGCGATTTTATAAATTCCTTTACCAAAAACGAACGTTTGCAAAGCGTATTGGCACTGCAAAACACGCTGTATGGCGGCGAGCAGTACAAAACACCGGCTTACATTCATGCCATAGTAAGCGTAATATATATTGAAAGCGCAGCACGTTTTGTTGGCGGAAGCCAGCATTTGGCAGATGCCTTGGTGGGCGTAATAGAGCAAAACGGCGGCAAAGTGTTTACACGCAAAGGCATTGCACACATTGAAATTCAAGACAAAAAAATTACCTATATTGAAACTGCCAACGGCGAAAAACACACCGCCGATTGGTATATTTCGTCAATTCACCCATCGAGTCTGTTCAAATTGTTGGACACTTCCCAACTTCGCCGTTCATACTGGCAGCGCATTGACAGCATTCCCAATTCGTATTCCGTGTTTACGCTCTATATTGTGTTCAAACCCGAATCCTTCCCTTACATGAATTACACCGGTTACTATATGAGCGATTACAGCAAAGTGTGGAATTTAGCCGAATATGATGCCGATACATTTCCAAACGGAATGATGTACCTCACGCCGCCCACAACTATGAACGACACGTATGCACAAAAAATGATAGTGAATTGTATTATGAATTTCGATGCCGTTAAACAATGGGAACATACTACCATTGGCAAACGCAGCGAAGAATACGAAGCCTTCAAAAGGCGATGCGAAGAACAGATTATCAACAAATTAGAAAACATATTCCCCACAATACGCGCAAGCATAAAAAAAGTGTATAGCGCAACACCGCTTACTGTTAGAGATTATTTCAATCAAAAAGAAGGCTCGCTCTATGGTGTAAAAAAAGATTGCAATAATATAATGCTTTCGCACATTGGCGTTCGTACAAAAGTGAAAAATTTGCTTTTAACTGGGCAAAATGTCGATTTGCACGGAATGGTAGGCACACCACTTTCATCGGTAAGCACGTGTGGCGAATTGCTTGGCATGGAATATTTATTGGGAGAAATTAATAAAAATAGTCGTTAATATATACATTTCGCTTTAAATTCGTAATTTGGCGGCAAAAACAAGACTCACATAGCATGAAACTACTTTTAATCTACCCAAAATGGACAAAACTTCCGGGGCAAACAACTTTTAACCTTCCGCCTCACGGACCTGTAGTGTTTGCGGCTACTTTGCCCGAATATGTACACATCAATTTTGTTGACGAAAACGTTGAAGCAATTGATTTTTACGAAGAATGCGATTTAGTAGCAATTTCAATGATGCTTTCTACACAAGTAAAACGCGGTTGGGAAATTGCCGATAAATTCCGTGAACAAGGAAAAACCGTAATGTTTGGCGGAATTTCTACCATGTTGCACGCCGAAGAAACTATGAAACACGCCGACAGTATTTTCCTTGGCGAGTCAGAAGGCAGAATGGAGGGAGTGTTGGAAGATTTTCGACAAGGAAAATTGAAAAAAGTATATAACTATATGTTACAGCACCCGCCCATTGAAAGCGTTGGTCCGGCTCGCCGTGATTTATATAAACGTGATTTGTACAATCACAAAGGCGTGCAAATGGTGGATTTGTTCCACGCATCGCGCGGCTGTCGTTTCAGTTGCTATCCGTGTGCGGTAAGTTATTTGGGCGGGCGGCAATTCCGTCCTCGTCCAATGGATAGAATTGTAGAAGAATTGGCAACAATAGAAAACAATCGTCTGTTTGTGGTAGATAATTCGTTGGCGCAAAATAAAGAATGGGAAAAACAATTGTTCAAAGAAATGATTCCATTCAAGAAGAAATGGATTAGCCACACAATTGAAGACGATCCCGAAATTCTCGACCTTGCGGCGCAAGCCGGTGCTTGGTATGTGTATCAAGCGGTGTATGACACTTCGGATTATATAAAAGAGCGTGTAAAACGCTATCACGACTACGGAATAGGCGTAGAAGGAACAATCCTTTTAGGTCTTGATAATCAAACAGAAGACGATATAAAACGCTTGATTGATTTTTTGCTCGAAATAGATCTCGACTTGGCAGAATTTACCGTAATGACCCCTTTCCCGCACACCAAAGGATACGACGATTACTTGCGTCAAGGCAGAATTTTCGATACCGATTGGAATCATTACAACGCAGGACAAGTGGTGTTCCACCCAAAACACATGACTGCCGACCGTTTGCAGGAACTCTATCAATATGCGTGGGACACGTTCTATAAAGACGAAACGCAGGAAGCAAAAATGTTTCGATTGTTCTGCAACGTGGCGTTGCGCGAAATGGAAGAAGGTACATATCGCCCACGCGATAGAAAATTATCGAATATGAGTTTTGGAAAAGAAGTGGTTAGAAACATTAAAGAATAAAGATACAAATGCAAGTTCCGGCAACATATTTTGACGAAATATATTCATTCAAAGGCAATTGGGATATGCCTTCCGAATGTGGGCTAAAAATACGCAAGCGAGGCGATAAAATCTATGTTATAGTAATTGAGTTATATCAAGACAATCCGGGTACATCGGTTACTTATGCGGGAAAATCCTTAGCAGAGCAAATTTGTGCGAGCAAAGGTTTCAATCTTTCGGATATTATTTACATAGAATGCAATCCGGATACAAGTTCCAAACTTTCGTTTTACGACGAAGAGTATTTTGAAGTAACATTCAATGCCGCATCTCAGCCTGCTTACCGCCAATTGACAAAAGAAGAAATAGAAACAATATTCAATTGATGTACAAAAAGAACAATATGAGAAAACTCGGATTAATTCTTTGTTTTTTCGTGGTTTACGGTTTTTCTGTTTCTGCCCAACAAAGTGTTAAAATCTGGGATGAATGCCCGAATGTAACGCATAAGCATAAGAAAAGCACATTGACGGTGTTTTTGCCCGAAACTCGCGATTCATCAGGCGTTTCGGTTATTATCTGTCCGGGTGGGAGTTATTATTGGATGGCACGAAATATTGAAGGCTATGCGGTTGCCAAATATCTTAACCAAAACGGTATAGCGGCGTTTGTGCTGGAATATCGCACAGCTCGCAAGGGCAATCATCATCCTGCAATGATTGACGATTTGGAGCGAGCAATGCACATTGTAAAATCTCATGGAGCAGAATGGAATATTGCCCCCGAAAAGGTCGGAGTAATGGGCTTTTCGGCAGGTGGGCATTTGGCGGGGACGCTTGCTATTCATCATACAAAGCCTGAATATAAACCCTATTTTGTGGCAATGATTTATCCTGTGGTAACCATGACTAACGAGGAAACCGTACACGCTCCATCGCGTAAAAATTTATTGGGAGAAAATTTCTCACCCGAATTGGCAGAAATGCTGTCGCTTGAAAAAAATATACCTGCCGATATGCCGCCTGTGTTTCTGCTCCATTGTACTAACGACAAAACGGTGGATTACCGTAATACTCTTGACTTTAAACAAGCATTAACCGAACACCATGTGTCGCACCAATCTGTATGGTTTAGCCAATGTAGAAAAGGCGGACACGGCTTCGGCATTCAACCTAACAGAAAGGAAACAAGTTGGATGCGTGGTTTTATAACATGGGTATTACATATTGATTGATATGGAAATAGAATTTAAAACAAAAGAAGAAATCAAGCATTTTCAAGAAGAAAAATTGAAAATCGCATTGCAGTATTTACAAGAACATTCGCCTTTTTACAAACGAATGTTTTCGCAGTACAATATTGATATTCAAAAAATTAAAACGTTGGAAGATTTGCAAAAAATCCCTTTCACCGAAAAGAAAGATTTACAACTCTACAACGATGATTTTTTGTGCGTTCCGCGCGAAAAAGTCATTGATTTTATCACAACGTCGGGCACACTCGGCGACCCGGTGTCGTTTGCCATGACCGATAACGATTTGGACCGCTTGGCGTATAACGAAAAAATTTCGTTTCTATGCACCGGCGCAAAACCTACCGATGTGGTGCAACTGATGACCACCTTAGACAAACGATTTATGGCTGGTTTGGCATATTTTCTCGGGCTTCGTTCGCTTGGTGCGGGCATTGTGCGCGTGGGCAACGGTATTCCCGAATTGCAGTGGGACACCATTCGGCGCATCAAACCGAATACCATTATGTGTGTGCCATCGTTCATTTTGCACATTATAAAGTATGCAGAAGAGCACGGAATTGATTACCGCAATTCGAGTATAAAACGAGTGGTGTGTATTGGCGAAAATTTGCGCGAACAAGATTTTTCGCTCAATCTTTTGGGGCAGCGCATTAAGGAAAAATGGGACGTTGAACTCTTTTCAACTTACGCTTCCACCGAAATGGCAACCACGTTTGCCGAATGCGAATACGGCTGCGGGGGGCACCATCACCCTGAATTGATTGTTTGCGAATTGATTGATAATGAAGGTAATATTGTGGACAACGGCGAAGTGGGCGAACTGGTAGTTACCACGCTCGGTGTGGAAGGAATGCCGCTTTTGCGTTTTAAAACCGGCGATTTGGTAAGTTTTCATACCGAACAATGCAAGTGCGGAAGACATTCAATGCGAGTAAGTCCCGTTGTGGGGCGAGCCAATAATTTATTGAAATATAAAGGCACAACACTCTATCCGCCGGCAATTTACGATGCGCTCGACAATGCGCCATACGTAGAACATTATGTGGTGGAAGTGTCGTTGAATGAAAATGGAACCGATGAAATTGTAATTAAAATTTCGATTAACGAAAAATCACAACATCTGTTGGTTAATAGCGATTATTCGTTACTGATTAAGGATTTGAAAGACCGTTTTCGTGCTAAAATCCGCGTTGCTCCCGAAATTAAAATTTGCAATAGCAATGATTTGCGTGCAATAATTTTCCCCGATATAAGTCGCAAACCTGTTAAATTTGTGGATAAACGACACAGTGCAAACGGATAGTTGATTCGTTGCAATTACAATCATTACGCAAAACCCTGTTTGATAGCCGTCTTTTTATTGTCTATCTCCATATTTTCTAACAAGTTCATCATTCAATTCTTGTGATTGTCCGTTTAATTCTTCAACAAGTTTGAATACCATTGTCTGAGGGTTATAGTCTGCAAATCGTTCTCCTTCGTTGCTATTAGCCAATTCCTTTGCCCATCGTATTGCATTAGTCTGGTTACCCACTTGCTCTAACAATGAATACATACCCGTGTCGTTCTTCTGATACTTGAATGTTTTTTTCTTTTTTCCTGATTTCCCGTGTACAGCCTTTTCGATAGCCTCTTTATACTCATCTCGGCTCATCGCTGTAATGCGATTATGAAAGTGCAATAAATACCACAATTCAAATGCTTCGTTACTCCACGCACAATGTATGTTGTTAGCTTTCGCTTTTAGAATAGCACTATTGAAAGCATTTGCTTTGAAGCTATCTTTATCAAAAACAACCCAAACTCTGTCGTATTTCTGTTTTGACTTATCTCTGAGTTCAATAGCTTTATCAACTACTCCGCCTGTGTTAATACCGCCACCTTCAAGTGAAATGTCGTAAATAAATTTGCCGACTTTTTTCGGAAACGATTTGAAATAATTCGGTTCTGTCTTTTCTCCTTCGCACACAATCAAAAAGTACGTTTTAAGTTCTCTCGACTTACTTCTTGTCGATTGTTTCGCAAAACGCTTTTGTAAAGCGTTATCAATTTTTTGTGTTCGTGCCATAATCCAACAAATTAATTTGTGATAAATGGAATGGCACCATATCTACCTCGCATATAATTTTTTTCAAGGTTTGAATCGTTTCTAACCTTAGAACCGTCAGGCAAATTAAAGTCGTGAAGTGAATACAAGTCTGTTTGTTCCTGTTCGTCCTTTTCGGTAAACCAAATTTGGTCTCGTCTAAAAAGTTCTTCGCCTAACAAGTTTGTATCGTGAGTTGCAAAAATCAATTGTGCATTGTTTAGATTAGGTTCCGGACTGTTGAAAAGTTCAACGATACGCATTGTGATTAGTGGGTGCAACTTGGCATCTAACTCATCAACAATTAGCACTTTCCCTTGTTGTAAAGTGTTAATTATTGGTCCCGATAAATCAATTATTTTATTTGTTCCTTCCGATTCATTTCTTAATTTGTCAAGAAAAACTGAATCTATAATCGTTCCTTTTTTGTCAAATTTGTTGTGAATAGTCTTTAAACCGATACTTTTTTTACCACTAAAATCTTTGATTAACTCTTTTTTAAGTTCAGCAGGAATGTCTTTTGGTAACTCAAATGGATTAAAGTCGGATTCTATTGCTTTAATATCTTGAAATCCCAGTTGTAGTTTCTGATATAGTTTCAATGAGTCTTCACAACCATTCAGGTTTTTATGAAGCATTCGCATTGTAAAACCCGTATAATCATTATGTTCAAGACCTGATAACACATTGTAATCTTTGAAAAAAACCAATATGTTTTTTGAAATCTCTCCGCCTAATTGCGCAACAAGAGAAACGAATAATCTATTGTCGTTCGTTTTTGATTCATGTCCTTCTCCTTCTTTGAATTTTTCACTCACGCCAATTCCGTCTTCTGTTCTTATGAAAAGAGGTTGTTCTGTTTTTTTAGATTTTCCCGTAAAGAGCCATTCATTAACGATTTGGGTCAAGTTATATTCAAAACCGTATCGGTATTTTGTTGAATTTTGCCAAAAAACAATTTCAAAAAATGTCGGTTGGTTTTCGGTTTCAGTTGATAATAGAAAGGGACTGTAATTCAATTCGTCAGAATCGTTAAGTCGCACAGAAGTCAAAACGACTTCTCGCATTCGTTCTAAGGCTTTAATCAAATTACTTTTTCCACTTGAATTTGCTCCATAAATTACTGCTGAACGAAGAATTTTTTCGGTCTTGAATGTGGATATATTTGATTTTAATTCAGAAATACCTTTAGCTTCAAGGTTTAGCGTTCGTTTTTGATTGAACGAAAGAAAATTTCCGACTGTAAATTGCACTAACATTGTGTGTTTTTTTGAGATAACTATGCAAGTTTACAACAAAAAACAATACAAAAAACAAGTTTCTTGTTAAAATTTGAGGTTTTTTCTCAAATTATTGTTTATTTTAAATGAGGTAAGGTTACATTCTTCGTCCGTTGGCGTTACTACTATTGCTAATCTGCCGCACAATATGATTAACCCCCAGCAATTCGCCCGAAGTAAGAATTGAGCCAATGATGACACCTAAAATTCCATGTGAATTAACATTTTGCCCGGTTTGAAACAAATTGGGAATGCGTGTACGTTGCGACACAAGCGAATGAATAGAAGAATTACAATCGCGCAGAACGCCGTACATTGAACCTTGTTCCGTCCCTGTATAATCTAAATACGTAAGTGGCGACGATGTGTAGTAGTGCTCAATATATTCCCGCGTACCGGGCATTTGCTTTTCTAAAAGCGTCAATAATTTTTCCGCCTTTTCGCATTTGAAATTCTCGTAATTTTCGCCTCGTTGTCCCACTTTTGTGCCTTGCCATTGTGCAACCTCATCAAAATTCATGTACCCAATAAGCACGGCAGTGTGAGCAAATTGCTGATTTTCGGCAGCGCATAAATGCATATAGAGGAAACTTTTAGGATAGGTTGCCGTATCGTAATTTTTGCCTTTCCACACATCGGCAGGCGTTTCGTAATGGTACAAATTTGAGTTCAAATATGGCACCGTGTCTTTTTTGAATTGAATGTACACGGTAAAATTCGAGATTGTGTTGGTCAATTCACCAATGCGTGTGCTATACGATTTTCGTATCAAATTCGTGTTGAGCATTTCCACCATACGCGCGGGGTGCATATTGGAGATAAAGTAATCGCCTTGAATTTCATCGCCGGTTTTGAGCGTTACGCTCGTAGCTTTGGTGTCGTTGCAATTAATTTTTGCAACTTCTGCCTTTGTCAAAACTTCGCCGCCCATTGCACGAATGGATTGTGCCAACGAATGTGCAATTATTTCGCTTCCGCCCACAATTCTATATGCACTGCGATTATAAAAATCGTTGATAAATGCAGGAATATACATGGGCGTTTTACCCCGTTCACCAGCATAGAGCGGTAGATTTCCTGCGAGTACAAGTTGTAAAAGCTCATTGCCTGTGATGCCTGCCAAAAACGCATCGTAACTTTGCTTAATGTGTGCCGGATTCAGTACAATAGGCTCATTGGTGGTGCTTAACGAATGTATAGGCGAACTTGCGGTTGCTTCTTTGATTGCCTGCCAATAATTTTCTAAATTTTTCCGTTCGTTGGGAAAATAACGTACTAATTGTTCCGTAAAATTTTCTACACCGTTGGCAAACGGATAGCGTTCGCTGCCAATGGAAATAATATCATACGCCTGCGTATTGAGCGAACTCAAACGTAGGCTCGGCAACAAATTCAAATAGCGGAAGAAACTATGCAATAATTGCCCTTCCTCTATGCAGCCAATGTAGTGCATACCTGTTTCAAATTTTGCGCCGCGCCGAACAAAAGTCTGTAAACAACCGCCCAATTGTGCGCCCTTTTCCAGAACAGTTACTTTATATCCGTTCTTTGCAAGAATGTAACCGCAGGTCAATCCGCCGAGTCCACTACCTATAATTACAATGTGTTTGTCCATTCCGAAGTGTGATATATGGTTAAATTGCGAGGAATACCCGCACAATGTTTCGCAGTAGCAACTTTGTCTTCATCATCGTCCACGGCAATTACCTGCACGTTTTTGTGCGTAAGCGCATACAGAAAACTATACACGCCATACCCATTATTTTCAATCAAAACCCGATTTTCTCCTAACTCCTTAACTTCCATTAACTTCTTAACTTCTTTAACTCCTTCTAACTTCTCAAACTCCTGAGTAACCCCTCGCCACACATCGGCACCTTTATACATATAATTATGCAAAACAAAACTTTTGAAATATTCCGGAGTTTCTATTTCTTTTGAAATTTCGGCACATGTTTCGCTATAATAGCGGCGCACTTGTTTTGAACGAGTGGCATAATCAGCCGCAAAACGACTGTCATTCGGCGTGATGCGTTCACGCACTTGCACTGTAATGCGTCCTTCGCGCAACATAAAGTCGGTTTTGGGTAACACGTGCCCTGCGCCGTGTAAAAAGACAGGGATAATGTCTAACTGTAACTGTTCCGCCAAATAAAATGCCCCACGGTGAAAACGCAAAATACTACTATCGGCTGAGCGAGTGCCTTCGGGAAAAACCACTATAGAATAACCTCGTTGCACGGCATTAGCAAGAGTAGGTAGGGCATTCTCAAAGCCTTGCGACACAGGGTAAAATTCGGCGTAGCGTATCATTTTTCCAAAAAACGGACTGTTCCACACCCAATCATTAGTCAAAATAATCAATTTGGGCGTAAGCATTAGTAAGCACATTAAATCTAAGTGCGATTGATGATTGCTGATAATCACAGCAGGTTTTTCAAATGTTTCACCCGACAGATTTTCGTAGTGGAATGTTGTGCCGGGCACGCGACGAATTACAAAATTGGCAACCCATTGCATCACACGATGGAAACGCAGTTTCTTTCGTTCAGAAGTTGAAGAAGTTAAGAAGTTATTTGAAGTTATTTTATTCTCTTCTAACTCCTTAACTCCAACTCCCTTTAACTTCTCTAACTTCTTAACTTCTAATAACTTCTTCCCTCCCCCGAAAAGAATAAACCCATACACTGTGAGTGCACAACAGCCAAGTAAAAACGCCGAGAACGCATACACTCCTCGTATCCAACGTTTGAGCGTAAACGGTACTTCGCGCAACGCACCTTTTT
>JAISIO010000015.1 GCA_031262005.1 Bacteroidales bacterium | reverse complement strand
GCATCAAAAAGTTCTTTGAGTTCGTCGGAAATAAAACTATCGGGACCGCAACCGAATGAATTCAGTTGCACAAAATTTATGTCGTAATCTTTGTTATGCAATGCCCACTGCGCCGCTTTGAGTATGCGGTTCGGATAATTCCACTGCGCTACGTGCAAATAATTCGTAAGCGAAATTCCCTCTATTGGAAGCATCACTTCTTCGGAAACCACACTTGCGCCCAACTCGCACAAAATGTCCGACGTTTTCTGATGTATAAGAGGGTCAATGTGATAGGGGCGACTTGCCAGCATTATAATCGGTTTGCCGTCCAATTTCGCACGTTCCATTATGCGAAATCCTTTCAAACGATATTGCTCTCGGTAATTTTTCTGCTCTTCCAAAGCTGCTTTGAACGCCTTACGAAAATCGTCTTTTCGTGCGCCCAATGATTTTAAATATCGCCAACAACCTCGCTTGAGCAAATGTTCGTCGCGAAACGAAATCACCGGTTTGTCAATCGGAATATTATTGCGTTTTTCGAGCGGAATTGCGCTGATTAAAACCTCGGCATAACTCGAAACTATGGGGCAGTTATATGAATTTTTCGCCTCAGGGTGTTCGTTTTCTTCGTAAATCACCAGCGGATAAAACATTCTATCCACCTTTTTTTCAGCGAGATTAAGAATATGTCCATGCGCAATTTTTGCCGGAAAACAAATATTGTCTGCCATTATTGTACCTTGCCCTTTTTCAAAAGTTTCTACGGTACTTTCGTCTGAAAGTTCAATATGAATGCCACAATGCGTGAAAAGCGTGTTCCAAAACGGGTAATTGGCATACATTCCCAAAATTCGCGGAATACCAATGGTTACGCCTATTGATGGCACACAAGGTTTTTGCTCGCGATTGAACAGAATATCGTATTTGTATTCAAATAAATTTTCACCACGTTCCACTGTGTGCCCTTTCGATGAAAATATTTTCTCGCATTTATTACCCGAATAATGCACGGCTTGCGGCGAAAATGTGCAACGTGTTATCACACAATTGTTTGAACAGCCCTTGCAGGTAATTTGTTTACTTTCGTATTGTGCCGCTTTTGTGCGATTTTCGTATGAAATTGTAGTTGACAGTTGCGGATTTTTCTCATAGCGTGTTTGTGCAAAATATGCTGCTCCCAAAGCTCCCATCAGTTCGGGTTTGTCGGAGCGAGCAATAGTCTTGCCGGTCAATACTTCCATTGCACGGAAAATTGACGGATTTCTGAAAGTCCCGCCTTGAACGATAATAGTACTGCCAAGTACGTCCATATTTTTGATTTGCAATACTTTGAAGAGTGCATTTTTAATAACCGAATATGCCAATCCTGCCGAAATTTCCGAAACTTCGGCACCTTCACGCAATGCCTGTTTTACCTGCGAATTCATGAACACCGTGCAACGAGATCCCAAATCACACGGATTTTTTGCCGTGCAAGCCAATTCGCCAAATTCTTTGGCAGTGTGCGAAAGTGTATGTGCAAAATTTTGAATAAACGACCCGCAACCCGAAGAACAGGCTTCGTTAATTTCAATCGATTGAATTGTGCCGTTTTTTATATAAATCGCTTTCATATCTTGCCCGCCGATGTCCATAATAAACGACACGTTGGGAGCGATTTTTTGTGCTGCTGTGGTGTGTGCAATTGTTTCCACAATACTTTCGTCTATCGAAAAAGCGGCTTTCAACAAGTCTTCGCCGTAGCCGGTAACTGCTGAACGTAAAATATTGATATGCTTACAATTGAGTGCATTATAGCACTGTTCAAGTCCGACAATGGCAGCCTGTATAGGGTTTCCTTTGTTGGTATCGTAATGCGAAGCTATTAATTCGCCTTTGTGGTTGAGCAACACTACTTTTGTGGTTGTACTACCACTATCTATTCCCAAGAATACGTCAATGGTTTCTTGCCCCCCTTCCTCGTTATTAGCAGGAATAGGTAGAATATTTTGCGTGCGTTTCCACTCTGCAAATTCATCGGGCGAAGAAAATAGAGGAGAAAGACGGTGTTTTGAGACGGTATTTGTGCTTTTTTGCACACAAGACAGTATCTGTTCAAACGAAACTTCAGTGTGTTTTTGTGCTTCAATTGCAGCTCCCCATGCCGGAAACACATGTGAATTTTCGGGTAAAATTGCCTCTTCGTCGCTGCATTTCAATTGTTTTTGCAACGTGTGGCGCAATGCGGGAATATACGTTAACGGACCGCCAATGAACAGTACTTGCGGCTGAATATCCACGCCACGAGAAAGCGCATTAATTACTTGTAACGATACAGCATAAAACGCACTTGCCGCAATATCGGCAATGGGAACTTTGCGAGCAATAAGGTTTTGCACATCGGTTTTGGCAAATACACCGCAACGGCTTGCAATGGTATACAATTGTGTTGATTGCGCCGCCAATTCGTGTAATTGCGCCGTTTCAATATTGAGTAACGATGCAATTTGGTCGATAAACGCACCTGTGCCGCCGGCACAACTGCCGTTCATACGAATATCGGGAGCTTTTCCCTCTTCATAGAAAATTATTTTAGCGTCTTCGCCACCTATGTCTATCAACGTTTTGGTGTGTGGATAATAGCTTTGAATAACTTCGCTTGCTGCAATTACTTCTTGTACAAAAGGCAAATTGTGTTGTTCGGCAACACCCATTCCAGCACTACCGGTAAAACAAATATGCACCGACGTTTCATTCGGAAATTTTGCTTGAATTTCGCGTAAAATATCAAGTAAACAGTCAATAATAAGTGCTTTGTGGCGTTTATATACGGTAAATATCATCTCACCCAATCCGTTTGTTACCACGGCTTTAGCGGTAGTTGAACCTATGTCTATTCCTATATTCATTGCGTTGCAAAAATAGAGGTTTTTGTGATATATGCAAAAACTTTTCTAAATGAGATTTTAATCGACAAACGCCATAGTACATTCAATTAAAAAATGGAGACAGTCTTTACAAACATACTCGCCACCAACTCAAACATCGAAAACGACAGGTAGGCTCAAAACCAGAGTTCGGGGTAATCATAGTATTTATTTTATGATTATCAAATTCAGTTCCTTTTTTAGTAATTGTTTTATTTCCTATTGTAACGAGTGTGATATATTTTCTTAAAATCTTCACAAAAATGATTGTCCATTATTCTCCATTTAGAACCGGTAAAATCAGGAAAGCACCTATTGCCATTCCCTCCTCATCCGTATCAAAAATAGCCTCAAACACCGCCGGTGCGGTCATCATATCCCACTGCCACTCGGCAAGATGCGTGCCTTTAGTGTAATCCATAAGGTTATCCGTAGTGCCTTTGGTACTCACTGCAGTTTTGCCATAACTATCATAAAACGTGTGACGCAATTTCCACGGCACTTCATACACGCCGTCGGGGTCTTCGGCGTTTGCCATGCGGTCATACACGTTTTTTTCGCTAATGAGGCTTACGCTTTTGTAATAGTCAAGCCATTCGTCAAAGG
>JAISIO010000002.1 GCA_031262005.1 Bacteroidales bacterium | reverse complement strand
ATAGTCTGCGAACTCGCATTGTTTCCTCCGCGAGCGGCATACTCCCACTCGGCTTCGGTAGGCAGCCGGTAGTTTTTGCCGGTAATCACATTCAGTAGCTTACAGAACTCTTGCGCATCGTGCCAGCTCACCATTTCCACCGGATAGTTTCGCCCTTGCGCAAAGTGAGAGGGATTCGTGCCCATAATTTGTGTCCATTGTGCTTGCGTTACAGGATATTTGCCAATAGAAAAACTATCGAGAGTAACTTCGTGAACAGGCTTCTCATCATCACTGCTTTCCGCCCCTTGCTCTTCGGTGCCACCCATCCAAAACGTTCCTCCTTCTACTCGAACCATTTCAAGATCTTTTAAGTCGGGATCGTCAAACATAATGTCCCATGTTTGTGCTTCTTTTGATTCCTTATTTTTTCCTTTATCTTTATTTCGATATGCCTCTATACTTTCTTTTGAAACATTTCCTTTTTCCCATAACTTATACTTATTGGTTTCTATAATAGCCTCACTAAACGCAATATCTTCGTGATTCTTTTCTTTCCAATAAGGGCTGATTTCTTTCAAAAATTGCGCAACGTCTACATTTTCTCGTTCAATAAATCCATTCACAAAATTGATAGAGGTTTCTGATTTATCTGCCATAAAATTAAAGATGTTTATTCTTTGTTCTTGCCAACTATTAGCATCGGCACGAGCACTTGCCTGCAAATAATCGAGTAATTGGTAATTCAATATGTATGGCTCTAAAAAATCATCCGCCGAAATCTTTTCTAATAATGCTTTTTTATTATTCAGCGGATGTTCAAATCCCTTATCAGGGGAAATTTTATTCGCAATACAGGAAAGAAAGAGTTTGTCGTTCTTTGATAGATTTCCTCCATGTACATAATCCGAATAATTCTCGTCAATGTATCCGTTTTGTAACAAGGCTATCACAAGGTTTTTTTGTTCTTCACTCACCGTTGACGAGTCAAAGAAAATATCAGTATTACTTATTCGCTCTTTCATATTTTGAAATATTTTAATATGGCATTATACAGCACACCCTTGTCATGCCGAAGTTTTTCATAATCATCAGGGTAAAGATTTTTATAGAGTATCAGTGCAAATAGTTTTTCGGGCTGTAAGCCTTCTTTGGTATGCAGCGCACCGTGTATATTGTATTCATTAACAACATTGAGTAGCGTGCGCATATCGTCAATGTAGAACGACAAATCCTTTTTTAATTGTTCTAATTTGCCTATTAATTCCGGATAATTCCCTTCTTTCAATACCTTTTCCAACATCTCGTCCGAATTAGCAGCACTCACAACTGGCATAACGGGAATAATGAAATCGAAAAACTTGGTTCGCTCCTCTTTATTGCAAAAACAATGGTCGCAGATGGCGTAAATAAAGACCACGGGTATTTCTTTATTCTTTTTCTTGATAGGTTCGTATTCGTTTATCAAAAAATTGAGTTCACGCAGTTTGGCAAAAATGTCGGTTCTCTCAAATCTGTCCAAATCTTCTATAACCACCACATTGTAGTCTGTCGCTTCAAAAAAGTAGAGAATTTCGTCCAAATGCTTATTCAGGATAGATTCGTGGGTATTCTTGGAGTCAATTTCTAACTGCGCTTCTATCCCACCCTTTTTTACGGCAGGCGAAAATCTAAAATGACGAATCTTTCCCGTTTTTATAAGACGATGTATATGTATTGAAAATACAATAATCGTAAGCAATACGACAGCTAATCCCACAGTATGTATTACCCACTGTTCCTTAAAATCGTCTAACACTTTTGCTATTCCGGTAGGGTGTAACAAATAGAACAATGAAACTATTACCAAGAGGGTAGTTAGAATAGATACAACGACACGATACCATTTCCGTTTGGAAAGATCGTCTATTTTTCTAAACCTTGAATGCGGCAAATCCTCGTTACTCTTTCGGTAGAATAACTGCTGAAGAATGCTCAATTCAATCTGACGCAATTCTTCTGCTTTCTCATCTTTCTGTGCCTTTGTTGTATGTTCATCTACCGGCTTGCAGCTGTTGCTTGCGGTCTTTGTATCATGCTTCTCTTGCTCGCTTTCTTTTTCGATGTCATGTTTATTCGGCATACCGTGCACCACGTTTCCTTCATCTTCGTTGTCAGGTTTTTCACTGCGTTCCACTTTCTTTTCGTTAAAGCAAGCCAACGAGATATAGAGAAATTTCCGTGCGTGCGTGTTACATTGTTTCTCGTATGTTCTCAGAATACTGCTTTTCCCCGAGCCGTATGCACCGGCTAAGGCTATGTTGCGTATTTTTTCTTGGGTGGCAAACGCCGCATTCAATGCTGTGGCATACACTTCTATTTCTTTTCCATCTGCGGTATTCGTAGGAGCTAATGAAAAAATTTGTTTTGATTCGGGTGTATTCATACTATGTTTTGATTGGTAATAGAAAAAAAATTCGGGGATACGGTACAATATGCCGAATCAAGATACTGAAAAAATCAGAGAAAAAATGCATTGATTTTGCAGGTATGCGAGATAACAACAATAGGGTAGTGCCCCAAGTGCGACGAAACAAATATAGAAAAATATACAAACACAGCTCTTGTAATTATGCTAAAAATTGCATACATTTGCTTCAATTTTTTTGAATATGAGAACATGTTTTGCGGTTATAATACAAAAGCACAGGTTAATCGATTGGATTTTAACCCCCTACCGCATTACTCGTGCCGACGATAAAGATTTTTGGGAATTGACGGAGTTTCTTCTGCCCGAGACGGTGGAAAAAACACAGCCCGAGTACGAGAAAAAAATCACAAAACTTATTGCTAACTATGATGATAAACAACTGTTTACACAATTTTCAACAAGTAAAAAAGATACTCAAAAAGATTTTTTAGAAAAACACAAAGATTCGGAGCTTGGCGAGAAAATTCGTTCATACATTGAAAAACAAATATTTGAATGTTACGAACTGATAAAAGCGCACAATGTTCCGTTGTACTACCGCCAGAGCGACACCAATTTGCACCCCGAAGACGAGGTAATGATAGAACACAGCGAGCCGGAAGTAATTTTTGATTTTAACAACACAGCTACGGCTCTTGAATATAGCCTGATAGTGAAAGTGAACAACAAAGAATTGCCGTTATTTGGCAAAACCTGTACCTTGCTTTCAAATAAACCAAGTTTGCTGCTTATCGACAATAGGTTATACCATTTTAGCAAAATTGACGGTAAAAAACTATTGCCGTTTTTTACAAAAAAAACAATTTCGATACCGCAAAAATTTCAGCAGCAATATTTTGACACTTTTGTGCTCAATTGTATACGGAACTACCCGGTAATCAATCGCGGATTCACAATTGACGATGTGTACGAACGCCCCCGAATTACGGCGTCAATTGTACGGGAACCCAATGGATATGCCGCCTTAGAATTTACTTATTGGTATCGCACGTGGAAATTTTCGGACTTGGCTACTCGAAAAAAATATGCGGTGGAATATGCGAGTTTCAATGCGCTTCCAAAATACGTGCGCCTGCACAGGGATTATCAATTTGAACAAGAATTTACCCTACAACTTGCTGCTGCTCATTTGCAAAACAAAGCAAATATTTGGCAATTGCAGGAATTTAATGCCGATGGTTATTTCGATATTTTACAGTGGATTCAAGCAAATAAAACACTCATAGAACACTATTCGATTGAAATTTTTGACGAATCGGATAAACAAATAAAAAATTTACAGGCACACATTCATATTTCGGTAGAATCGAATTCTATTGATTGGTTCGATGTGCATGCCACCGTTACCTTTGGCGACCACGAAATTCCGTTCAAACGCTTGCGCAAAAATATTTTGCAGGGCAACCCTGTGGTGCAGTTACCCAATAATCAAATAGGAATTATTCCCGAAGAATGGTTTGCGAAATACAGGGAATTGTTTTTGTTCAGTGCAAAAAACAACGAAACCGATGTATTCTCACTCAAAACCATTCATTATAAAACTGTACAGCAGTTGCCTGTACAGTTTAACGATGCCATAAAAACACGCTTTTTACACATTGATACCAACGGTATAAAAAACAATGAAGTGCCTGCCGAAATTCAAGCTACGCTGCGCAACTATCAGGTAGAAGGCTATAGATGGCTGTGTTATTTGGAGGCAAATAATTTCGGCGGCTGTCTGGCAGACGACATGGGACTTGGTAAAACACTGCAAACCATAACGTTGCTGCAACACATAATTAACAGCCAAAAAGCCGAAGGTCAAAAAACGACAAGTTTGGTGGTTGCCCCCACATCGGTGGTGCACAATTGGTACAACGAATTTACCAAATTTGCCCCCGGCATTAAAATTTTCCGTTATTCGGGCAACGACCGCATGAAAAATATAGAATCGTACTTTAAACACTATCATGTTGTAATTACTTCTTACGGACTGGTGCGCAACGATATTGAATATTTTGAAAAATTTCCGTTTTACTATTGCATTCTCGACGAAAGTCAAATGATAAAAAATCCGGAATCGAAAATTTACAATTCCGTACTGCGTTTGCAGGCTGAACGCCGATTGGTGCTTACCGGTACTCCTATAGAAAATACACTTATTGACCTATGGGCACAATTGAATTTTGTCAATCGTGATATGCTTGGTTCGCTTTCGTTTTTCAAAGAACATTTTATAAAAGCCGCCGAAATACACAATTTGACGGTTGAAAATCAATTGAAAAAAATTGTCAATCCGTTTATTTTCCGCCGTGAGAAACAAGAAGTTGCCCGCGATTTGCCTCCACTGACCGAACAAGTTCGTTTGTGTGCTATGTCGCCTGCGCAAGAAAAATTGTACGAAACCGAAAAATCGAAGGTTCGCAATATGATTTTGGATTCCATAGAACAAGATACCTATCAAAAATCTACTATCAATGTGCTATTAGCTCTTATGCGCCTGCGGCAAATTGCCAATCACCCACAATTGATAGATGAAGGTTCGCAGCACGATACATCGGGCAAATTCGATGAAGTAATTCGCCTGCTCGACAATTTGGTGCACAATCATAAGGTGCTTATTTTCTCGTCGTTTGTCAAACATCTTGATTTGTTCAAAGACTATTTTACAAAACACAACATATCGTTCCTATACCTCACGGGCAGCACGCAAAACCGCGAGGAAATTATTCAAAAATTCCAAGAAGACGATAGCTGCAAAATATTTTTGATTTCGATAAAAGCCGGCGGTGTAGGGCTTAATCTTACCAAAGCCGATTATATTTTTATATTAGATCCATGGTGGAATCCTGCGGTTGAAAGTCAAGCAATTAGCCGAGCACACCGCATTGGTCAAAAAAACAATGTGAACGTGTATCGGTTTATTTCGCAAGGCACAATTGAAGAAAAAATACAAAGCCTGCAACAGAAAAAATCAGAGTTAGCGCGCAATTATGTGTACGACAAAAATTCCATTCCGTTTTCGCAGGAAGAGGTTACTTATTTGATTGAGTAAGAATCGAGTAATTGAAAAATCAACCATGAACGTACCATTCTTTTTAGCCCGCCGCTACTTATTCAGCAAAAAAAGCAAAAATGCCATTAATTATATTAGCGGTGTTTCGGTGGTGTTGGTGGCTGTGGTGAGTATGTCGCTTGTGGTGGCAATGTCGGTGTTCAACGGGCTTTCCGATTTGGTAACCTCGCTTTTTAATTCGTTTGATCCTCACATACAAATTACACACCACAGCGGGCGAGTGTTCGATAAAAATGCTGTGATTCCCACGTTACAAACGCAGGATAATGTTGCCGCATTTTCGGCAATTTTGGAAGACGATGCACTTTTTTCGTATTCCGACAAACAATTGGTGGGAAGGCTCAAAGGTGTTGATAATCAATTTGCCGACGTTGTTTATATTGACACATTGCTGAATGCCGGCGATTTTGTGCTCTACGAAGACGAGGTTGATTTTGTGTCGATGGGCTACGGTATAGCGCACGAATTGGGCGCAGGGCTTGCCTATACCGAAATTTTACAAATATTTGCGCCAAAGCGCAGCAAAACAAGCTCATCTATCAATCCGATGGACGATTTCACAAAAGTTCTCTGTTATCCGCGCAGCATATTTTCGGTGCAGATGGACATTGACAGCCGTTACGTAATTGCTTCACTGTCGCTGGCTCAACGCTTGTTTTCCTACGACAGCACACAGGTTTCGAGTATTGCAATTCGTTGTGCCGACGAAGGCTCTATTGATGCCACGGCGGAGAGTTTGCAACGTAGTTTGGGTTCGGACTTTATGGTAAAAACGCAGGAAGAACAGCATGAATTTTTATACAAAATTACACAAAGCGAAAAATTGATAACCTTCCTTATTATCAGTTTAATTTTAGTGATAGCTTCGTTTAGCATTGTGGGTGCGCTCACTATGCTTATTATTGACAAAAAACACGATATTACTATTCTTACAAGCATGGGAGCTTCAAAAACACTTATTCGTAGAATATTTGTATTTGAAGGCTGGCTTATTTCCATTACCGGTGCCGGAATAGGGATTTTTATTGGTGCGGCTTTGAGTTTGGCGCAGCAGCATTTTGGTTTGTTGGCAACAGGCGGCGGTTTTGCCGTAGAAGCCTATCCTGTGCGGCTTGCCGTGATCGATATAGTGTATGTGCTTGCTATGGTTTTGAGTGTTGGTTTTTTAGCAGCATATTTGCCCGTGTATTCAATTATAAAAAAACATACAACCAATGAATTATCTTGATTTTATTGTGGTGATACCCGTTTTGTGGGGAATGTTCAAAGGATTCAAAAACGGATTAATCAGCGAAGTAGGCGCAGTGGTTTCTCTCATTGCGGGAATATGGCTTGCAATAAAATTTTCGGCGCAAGTGGGCGAATTTATTGCATCAAAAACATCTATAACGCCACAATATCAAGGAATTGTAGCATTTGCTTTGATATTTTTTGTGGTGGTGGTGCTGTGTTTTATTATTACACACATACTAAAAAGTTTGTTCAAAGCTATTCGTTTGGCGTGGTTAGACAAACTGTTAGGAACAGTATTTGGTGCAGCTAAGTGGGTAATTATCATAGCATTTATATTCTTTTTTAGCAACACACTTATTGTGCGCTATTACAACGAACCTATTGAAGTGTTAGAGACATCGCTCTTTTTCAAACCGCTTGCAACCGCAGCTCATAATTTGCTGGAAAACGGCATACAATTGCCCGACAGTGAACAAATTTCAAAACAACTATCGGGTTTCAACAGTAAAACACAATGATTATACTAACGGTATCGCTTGTGATTGTCGCACTGAGTTTTCTGCTGTGGAAGCTGCCGTTTTTTCGCAACACAGGCTTGAAATCGTGGCAAGTGCTGAGTGCGTTTTACCTTAAATTAGTTGTTGCCTGCGTATTTTTTGCAGTGTATAACTACTCCCCTGCTTTCCAAAACCAAAGCGATTCGCAGGCATTCTACCGTTCGGCAGCACAGTTTTCCGCCATTGCGCACGATAATTTTGGCGATTATGCGCGCGCAAGTTTCCATATTCCGGTAAAATCGCCCGAAATTCGGAAAAAATTAGATAAAATCGCCTATTGGAATCGTCCTTACGACAGTTTTATGCCCAACGACACGCGACAAACACTTATTTTGTATTCATTTGTGTATCTTATATCGTTCGGCTCGTTGCCCGTAATGCTTGTTATTGCCAATTTTCTGGCATTTCTGGGCTTATTTGCTTTGTTCAAAACATTCAGAGCTGTGAACATTTCTCCGCTTCCTGCCTTCATAGCCTGTTTTTGCATTCCGAGCACTTTATTTTGGTCATCGGGATTGTTGAAAGAAGTGTGGTTGCTGCTTTTTATGGGTTTTACGCTGTATTCGGCAATGCGTTTTTTTACAACAAAACACATTCGTTTTGCAGCGTTTGCGCTCGTGTGGAGTATTGCATTGCTGCACGTAAAAATATATATAGCCCTGTGTTTGCTACCACTATTGGCACTGTACGCCATTCGCACGCAGTGGCGCACTGTGAATGCGGCGGCATTGTATGGCGGAGCGTGTGTGTTGTGTATTTTTGTGGTGATTGGTGCACAGTGGTTTGGGCATTTTAGTGTAATTGAAGTACTTGGCGAACAACGCAATACCTTCATTCGTATGCTTGAATTTCAGAATCATACAAGTATTATTTTACATCATTTCAATGGCTCTGTTGTTGAATTTTGCACACAACTTTTCGTTGGGTTATTCAACGTTGCATTGCGCCCCACCGTATTCGATATTCAGAATACGTTCATGTTTTTTGCTTGCTTAGAAAACGTGGTTATAGCGGCACTGATAGTGTTCGGCACTATTGTGTGGATACAGAAACGCAGTCCTATAAGTAATTACACTATGCTAACAATAGTGTTTGTTGTGGC
>JAISIO010000205.1 GCA_031262005.1 Bacteroidales bacterium | reverse complement strand
CTCGGCTACAAAAAATCCATCATTTGGGGTGCAATTCTTATGGCTGCGGGGCATTTTGTAATGGCTATCGAATCGGAATTTTTCCTGTATGTGGCATTGGCATTTCTTATTATCGGCAATGGGTTTTTCAAACCGAATATTTCGTCCATCGTCGGCAATTTATATATGGACAACGATCCGCGCCGTGATAGCGGATTTACCATTTTTTATATGGGGGTAAATTTGGGTGCATTTTTTTCGCCCATAGTATGCGGCATTATTGGCGAAACCTACGGTTGGCACTGGGGATTTGGCATTGCTGGTTTGGGAATGTTAGCCGGTTTGTTGGTGTTCATGCGCAATCAAAAGAAATTGGATTATAAAGAAATTGTTGATTTTACCACAACTTCCGAAGAGGTACATACGGAATATGCGCCTATTGGTGCAACTCCAATAGGAGAAAAATTACATACAAAAGTTTTTCTTGGTTTGTCTATCGAGCATTTGATTTATGTACTTAGTGTCTGTTCGGTAGCTATTTTTGCATTGTTAGTAAAACATTATCAACTCATGACCTATGCGCTCACACCGTTTGCTGTGGGCGTGGTAATAGTGATATTCATTATTGCTCTGCGCAGCAATCGCATTGAACGCCACCGATTGTTTGTGATTTTGATTCTGTTATTTTTCTCAACATTGTTTTTTGCATTTTTTGAGCAAGCCGGTTCGTCGCTCACACTATTTGCCAACGAAAATGTAAATCGAAATATATTTTCACACACCATTCCCACATCATTGTTTCAGTCGGTCAATCCACTGTTTATACTTATTTTGGCTACACCACTTACTTCGCTTTGGTTGTTTTTAGCGGCACGCAAACGAGAACCCAATACCGCTTTTAAATTTTCGTTAGGATTATTTTTCCTCAGTTTAGGATTTTTGCTGCTTGCCGTTGCGCCACATTTTGTGAGCGAAACAGAGCTTACTATGGGTAGCCGCAACGAACCATTATTAGTGTGCATTGCGGCAGTTCCTATGCTTTTTCTCATATTCAGCTATATGCTGCAAACTATCGGCGAACTCTGTCTTTCGCCTATTGGACTTTCTATGGTTACAAAACTTGCTCCACCTCGCATTGTTGCCATGGTTATGGGGGCATGGTTTTTATCATCGGCAATGGCTCACCATTTGGCAGGAATTATTGCAAACTTCACCGCACAGGAAGAAAGCACGGTAGAGGTTATGATAAACGATTTTACCCACAATCTTCCGGCTGATGCTCTTACAATTCTGGCAGAAGAATTTCATAAAACTTACGAAGAAAATCTCAACGCAGTGTATTCCGACAATTTTACAATATTGCTTCGTAACAATATGGACAAAATTCCGATTGACAGTCTGCACTCCAACGTGTGGAACAGTATTCAAGGAATTAGCATTGCCGATAGCACAGCATTTTCAAAAGCTGTTATGCACAGTTTACAAACCGGCATTACGCACTTTCTATCGAAAGGAGATGATGCTGTACTATATGCGCTTGAAAAGAATTACATAACTTCCGAACAAGCCGACGATTTTAGCTCTTCAGGTAAATATTCATTATTCAATTTATTGAATTACACACAAGTGTTTTGGGTTGTAGGCATTATTGCACTTGCTGCGGCAATCGTGCTTTTTATGCTTTCGCCGCTTATTACCCGCATGATGCATGAAGGGGAACATTAGTTCTATTTTCCGTAGAATGCTGTTCAACCCACTTCGGGTTTGAGGTGTGGTGTTTCTATTTTGTCCGTAAGCTGCGTTGCACTTGCATACAGCCCTTACGGGCTATTCTATACCGTAGAGACGTGGCGTGCCACGTCTCTCATGATTTCGACGAGGTGCAAAAACCGTTTTTTTACAGAAATTTTCAACTTTCAATTTTTAATTTTCAATTATTCTTAATAGAATCTGTTATCAATTTGATTTGGCGTAGTTTGTTCAAACGTACCGCCACCGTCTGTGCTTTCGCAGTTCACTCGCGAGTAATCTATTCCCAGCGGTCTTTCAAAACCTTTCTTGTGTGTATATTGGGTTATTGTACTATCGTCCACCACCGCATTGAGATAATAGGCAAACATTGGCATTGCCATACGAGCACCTTGTCCATAACGGAAACTGCGGAAACGAATGCTTTTTTCTTCTCCACCAACCCACACTCCGGTTACAAGATCAGACGTAAAGCCTATAAACCAACCATCGGCATGACTATTAGTTGTTCCTGTTTTTCCTGCTACCGGCACTTTTATTCCGTAGCGTCCGTGCAGTGCCACAGCTGTTCCGCCACGCATATTTACTACGTTTTGCAGCAGTGTAACCATCAAATAAGCCGTTTCTTCACTAATTGCCTCGTTTTGTTTCGGCGAAAATGTTGCAATCACTTTTCCGTGTTTGTCCTCAATGCGTGTTACGAACAATGGTTCGGTAAATACGCCATGATTAGGAAACGTGCCGAAAGCACCCACCATTTCGTGCAAGGTTAAATCGGCTACGCCCAAACAAATTGACGGCACAGGGTCTATGTGATTGTAAACACCCATTTCGCGAGCCAAATTGATAACCGGTTCCGGCTTCAATAGTTGCATCAATTTTGCTGAAATCCAGTTGTTTGAAGTTGCCAAAGCCCATGCTAAACTAACCATTTCGCCTTTACGGGCATCATCGCTATTGTTGGGCGTCCATTCCACACCTTTTTCTGTTCCATCGTCTATATAAAATGTAGTGGGCACATTGGCAAACTGCTTGCAGGGCGACATTCCTTCTTGCATGGCAAGTGTGTACAAAAACGGTTTAAACGTAGAGCCTACTTGACGGCGTTGTTGCATAATGTGGTCGTATTGGAAGTATTTGTAATTAATGCCCCCTACAAACGCTTTTACATGACCGGTTTTGGGTTCAAGTGAAAGTAAGCCGCAGCGCAAAAAGCGTTTCATATAGCGAATAGAATCCAACGGAGACATTACGGTATCAACATTGGTCTTTTTCCACGAGAATACAGTCATTGGCACCGGTTTATTGAATACTTTCATTACTTCGTCCCACGACATTGATTTTGTGGGCATAGCTTTGTAGCGGTTCGACTGTTTGATAGCCGATTTAATACGATGTTCAAAATCACTTTTCGATAAATCCGAAGCAAAGGGTGATTTTGAGTTTTTCGCATTTTCTTCGTCAAATGCCGGTTGCACAATTTCGCTCATGTGTTTTATCATGGCATTTTCGGCATGTGTTTGCATACGCGAATCGAGTGTGGTATAAATTTTTAACCCATCAAGATAAATATTGTAAAATTCGCCGGGTGCTTTTTCATTTTTATTACACCAGCCATAAAGCGGATTATTTTCCCATTGCATAGAATCGCGCACAAAAGTTTCGCGACTCCAATAGTTTTCGAGTTTCGGTTTTGACGCACTTATGGTTATGCGCAACCATTCGCGAAAATACGGAGCTGCGCCATAATTATGGTCAAACGTTTTAAAATTTAAACTCAATGGCAGTACTTTTGCTGCTTCATATTCTTCGGCAGTCAATTTGTCATATTTATACATTTGGCTGAGTACCACATTGCGCCGTTCAAGCGTGCTTTCGGGATTACGGCGAGGATTGTAAATTGACGGATTTTTCAACATACCCACCAACATTGCCGATTGCTCCAAAGTTAATTTATCGGGCGTGGTGTTAAAGTACACTTCGGCAGCCATTCGTATACCATTGGCATTGTGCAAAAAATCAAATTTGTTGAGGTACATGGTCATGATTTCTTCTTTGGTGTAGCGTTTTTCAAGTTGCACGGCTATAATCCATTCTTTGAATTTACGCAAGGCTATTTCCCAACTCGAACTAAAACTATCGCGAGGAAAAAGCAATTTTGCCAGCTGCTGTGAAATAGTACTACCACCGCCCGAACTGCGGGAACTCATCATAACGGTTTTTACCATAACACGCCCCAAACTCGAAAAATCTATACCAGAATGGTCGTAAAAACGAATATCTTCGGTAGCAATCAAAGCATTGATAACGTATGGTGAGATTTGATTATACTCCACTTCTACACGATTTTCTTTGAAATAGGTTCCCAAAATCACTCCATCTGCCGAAATAACTTCGCTTGCGGCATACATACGAGGGTTTTCCAAATCCTCAAACGTGGGCATAAAACCAAACACGCCTTTCGATATAAGTACAAACAACAATATGCCCAAGAGAATTAATCCCCCAAAAGCACTCCACACTATTATCAGTGTCTTTTTGAATCTGCTCATTGCCATAGTTTTGCTTTTTTATTTGGTGCGATGTTTAGTTTACGAGTTAGTAAGTTTATAAGTTTTTAGTTGCTTGCATATCAATACTTTTTCCCTTCGACTACAATTACCAATTATGCGTATAATTTTCACACATTGGTAATTATAGTATCTTGCGGAGAGGAAGAGATTCGAACTCTCGAAACGTTTTCACGCTTACACGCTTTCCAGGCGTGCCTCTTCAACCACTCGAGCACCTCTCCTTATTTTGACTAACGAAACCTCTCGGAATTTTGCAATCCGAAGGTTCGTCAATTAATCGTTTTATCGTCCACTATTCGGATTTGTGGAAGTTGATGTTGTTGTGATACTTTGACTTTTTATAACGGTATTTTCGGTTACAAAAGTCATAATATCGGCATTTTCTATTTGCAAATCACTTATCAGGGCGTTTTCAAAAAACACATCGTTGATAAATGAATTTTTAATGGTAAGTTTTGAAATATTTGCAGGTCCGTTAATGGTTAAATAATTCGCCGTACTATTAATTATTACCAACGAATAAATAGTTGAATTTTCTATGGTAATATCTTTATAATCAGCTCCGCTCACGACATATTCTACCAGCGTAGCATTGGTTATTGATAAACTTTCGGGATTTTTCTCCGATGTCTGTTCGGAAGCCACACTATCGTCCGTAGCACTTTCAATGCGCACCGTTCCTTCGGCAATATCGCTCAGCAAAGTGGTAATTATCAATTTATTTTGATTTGCATCAACGGTAGTTTCTACGTGTCGCTGTTTTTTTTCTGCGCTTTGCCCTTGTTTAGCTTCTTCTTTCATGTCGGGCTGCACCAACAGTTCCACCGGCGAACGCTCTTCTTGTTGTGGGCGAGTCATTAAGGTGGCGGTATAACTTGGTTTTTGCGCCGCCAATATTCCGCTCCACGTAATAAATAGCAGTAAAACGATTTTTTTCAACATCTGTATCAATTTTTGCAGTCGCAAAGGTAATAAATATTTTTATTATAAAAGGATGTAGAAATGTGGAAATTTAGGAATTTAGAAATAGTTGGTGGGTAGTGTGAGCAACGGGCGAAAAAGGCATATAGATGCCGACACCATGTTTTTAACTCTTTCCTATTGTAATTTGAGCCATTCCATGCAATTTTCGGTAAAATTGTATAATTTTGCAATCCAAAACTCTAAGATACAAGGAACGAGGAACAAGAAACAAGGGCTAAGGAACCGCACCCCTTATATCTTGTGTCTCGTATCTAAAAAACTAAAAACATGGAATATAATTTTAACGAAATCGAAAAAAAATGGCAAGCCTACTGGAAAGAACATGGCACATACAAAGTAACGGAAGATGCAACTAAGCCCAAATATTACGTTTTGGATATGTTCCCCTACCCTTCGGGAGCTGGTTTGCATGTGGGGCATCCGCTTGGGTATATTGCTTCGGATATTTACAGCCGTTACAAACGTTTGAAAGGTTTTAATGTGTTGCACCCAATGGGCTACGATGCTTATGGTTTGCCTGCAGAACAGTACGCAATTCAAACAGGTCAACATCCGGCGATTACTACCGAACAAAACATCAATCGCTATAGAGAGCAATTAGATAAAATCGGGTTTTGCTACGATTGGAGTAGAGAAATACGCACCTGCGACCCTGAATATTATAAATGGACACAGTGGGCTTTTATTCAAATGTTTAATAGTTATTACAGCCTTCCCCCAGCTCCATCCGAAGGAGGGGGGGTTTTACCTATTTCACAATTGATTGCTCATTTTGAACAATTCGGAACCGAAAATTTGAATGCGGCGCAAACTGAGCAACTTTCGTTTACCGCCGCCGAGTGGAACAATTTTGATGAGAAAAAACAACAGGAAGTTTTGATGAATTACCGTATTGCTTATTTGGCTGATACTATGGTAAATTGGTGTCCGGCACTCGGCACGGTGTTAGCTAATGATGAGGTTATCAACGGAGTTTCGGAGCGTGGCGGATACCCTGTGGAACAAAAAGTGATGCGTCAATGGTGTTTGCGAGTTTCAGCGTATGCGCAACGACTGTTAGACGGATTAGAAACAATAGATTGGACGGAAAGCCTCAAAGAAACACAGAAAAATTGGATTGGACGGAGTGAAGGTGCCGAAATGGATTTTGTAGTGACCAATGAACAATTAACAACGAACAATGAATCGTTCACAATCAAGATTTTCACAACACGAGCCGACACTGTTTTTGGCGTAACTTTTATGGTGTTAGCTCCCGAAAGCGAATATGTTGCACAACTAACAACGCCCGAACAGCAGCCTGCGGTACAAGCATATTTAGATGCGACAAAAAAACGCACCGAACGTGAACGGCAAATCGACAAAAAGGTAACCGGCGTATTTTCAGGTTCGTATGCCGTTAATCCGTTGAACGGTGCAAGGATTCCAATTTGGATTTCCGATTACGTGTTGGCAGGCTACGGCACGGGTGCAATTATGGCAGTTCCGGCGCACGATAGCCGCGATTATGCGTTTGCAAAACATTTTAATTTGCCCATTATTCCATTGATTGAAGGCTGCGATGTGAG
>JAISIO010000054.1 GCA_031262005.1 Bacteroidales bacterium | reverse complement strand
TTGAGCCGTCCTATTTTAAATGTAGCGTGAGAAAGTTGCACAATATATTCAAGGGCAAAACATTGTTCCATGCTCAAATCTATGAGTATATCGAAGGGGGTTTTTATAAATTTTTCGAGGCTTTCGTTTTTCACTGTTCCGTACCATGTAAAATCGTTTTTTGTAATGGTGGTGTTAAAAAAAACGTCGGTTTTGTGTATTTGTTTAGTAGTAGTGTTGGCACTAAATCCTACGATTGAAATTTTTGTACCAGCGTGTGATTGTGCAATTTCCGCAGCAAAATGTTCTGTTTTTTGAACGCTTAGTTTGTCGGTGTTATTATATATAATAGCTATGCTCTGCGCCGTATCGAACGTGTTGAGGTGCAGTTTTCGCTTTGTTTTTTTTTTGCGTAATTGTAAGAAATAGCGACCTAATCGCTCTTGAAAGAAATTCATGTTACTCATGGTGCAAAAATACAAATTAATTATACACTACGGATAGTTAGTTAATGGAAAATTGAAAATTGATATTTTTAGAACTGTCCACAATAATATTGTTCACTGTCGGTTGTTAATTATCAATTAATGTTTATCTTTGGAACAATTATTTTTCAGATGACAAAAATAAAATTACACATAGCAGGACTTTCATTCAGCAAAATGCAGGACAACGCATACGTGCTTATACTTGCCGAAAGTGCGGGAACACGGCGCATACCCATTATTATAGGTGGTGTAGAAGCACAAGCAATTGCTATGGAAATAGAAAATTTACATGCTCCTCGTCCACTGACACACGATTTATTTTACAGTTTGGCAAGCAAATTTGATATTACACTGACCGAAGTATATATTTACAAGTTGCAAGAAGGAATTTTTTATTCCAAAATAGTGGCACAGCAACACGATGTTCGCATAGAATTAGATTCTCGAACAAGCGATGCTGTTGCTTTAGCCATTCGTTTCAAATGCCCTATTTATGCAGAACAATCAGTGGTCGACCGAGCAGGAATAGATATTGAAGCACAATCTGAAAGTGCAGACGATACGGCAGACGAGACCGAAGAATCGGAATTTACAATGAAAGACAACACCGAATTGCAAGATTTGTTGCAAATAGCCATTAATAACGAAGATTATGAACGGGCTTCGCTTATACGTGATGAATTAAAAAAACGCAACTTGTAAAAGTCTGGAATAAAACTGCTGATTCTCTTGCTTTTTTCGATAAAAATCTACCGAATCTTTCCGACAATCTATCCTTATAATCCACGAACTTTGCACCGACCTATTCCGCATCATCGGTTGTATCATCATCGTTATTATTCGTTTCATCACTTTTTTTAGGAGGTAGTTGCTGTTGCTGGGCTTTTCGGCGACGGAAAAATTCTCGCCACGTGTTGAATTCTTTGGTGTAAAACAAACTGATTCCTTGCGTATTATCGCGAGTTTCTTTCAAAGGATTGTTGTTTGAGCGCGAAAACCCTTTTATTCTAAACGTTCCTTGTTCATTAAGCTTCAACTCCACGCTTACATCACCTGCGAAATCACTATTTTGATTGGTTGTAGCAGCTGTGCCGCCAAAATCGGAATAACTATTTACATTAACCAGCACCCGGTTATTGAACAAAGCACGAGATAGTTCTAATTCAAATTCTTTAGCATCGCTACTCGCATCGCTTCCACGAATGTTTACCCCCACATCCACAGGCAAGTTCATTTGCGAAAGTATATTATTCAACTGATTGGAAAGCACTTCAAGTGAAGCATTGGCGTTAATACTCTGAGAGGCATCTGTTGGAGTAAAGAAACTATTCATAAGCAGTAGCGATAAAAACTGCATATTTTTTTGTTCCATATTCATCATATCTATTACATCTTGCACCTGCGAACTCGAGGGGACTAAAATATTGTAAGTAATATCGGGACTCAGCAGATCATCTGTCAAATTAATTTCACATGTTACCAGTGTTCGTCTGTAATTTGTATCTGTCATTATCGGTTGCGGCGATGCTTTTAATTCGTAGTGTGCCGTAAGATCCATTTGCGCTGCAAGCGGGTCGCCGTTGAACACAATGCGCCCGTTTGGTTGAATAACAAATAGTTTGTTAATCAAATTACGAAGCGTAAATAAATATGTTCCTTCGCTCATGGCATATTCGCCGAATATAGTGAAGTTACTTTGCTTATCAAGCTTGAGTTGCAAATTGCTTGTTCCTTGCACTCGAATAATATCCCCCACTCGTTTATCAAAAATTATGCGAACAATAGTTTGCGGAGTTACTCGCACATTCAAATTCATTTCGGGAGTAAATGTTGAAGCTGTAGCAACCGGAACCACAACAGTCTGCGTTGTGGTGTCGGCAAATCGCAAGAAATCTTGTTGGGTCAATTCCGAACTTGTTAAAGGCAAATTAACCTCGCTCGAATTGAGCGTTTCGCCCACGCCATTGATTTGGATACCGTTCATGTTTCCATCAATACCTACACTTCCTTTATACATAATTTTGCCGTAAAACACATTATTCTGGTTCTCTTTTATATCTGCAAGAAGCAATTTGGGAGTACGAATATTCAGCACATAACGTGGATTTGCAAGTGCTTTCAAATCAATATATCCTTGCAATGTGCCCGTATTGTTCAGTGTATCTGTCAGGTGTGCGTTGGCAAATGTAAACTGTGTGCCGCTTATGTGCACATCACTATTCAATGTGTACGGAACTTTGGTATAATCCACGGTGAACGAAGTATTTTGAATTTTCAAAGCACCGTCAAATTCCAGTTGCTTGAGTTTTCCTGCCATACGAATATTTCCGTCAACCATACCCTGTATATTGTTCAAAACACCGTTTAAGAACACTTGAAACGCTCGCAAATCAATGGTATTGAGATTAATATCAAAATTTGTGGCTTCAGTGTCAAAATTATAGTTTCCTTGCACTGCAATGCCTGCATCGTTTTGCATAAGCGAAAAATTAACGGCAAGCGCATTTTGATTGGGCAACAAACGGCTACGAGCATTCAATTGCCCCAATAAATGCCCATTGAGGCGCAATTCAGGCGACTGAATATTCAGGTACACCCTACGTTTATTGAACAAATCACGAGCTTCAATTGTTCCCGAGACAAGTCCTTCGAGTTGGATTTGTGGATTTGCCAAAAATTGGGACGTATTGTTCATATTAAAATTATCAAGTGTTATACTCAATCGTTTCTGAGGTTCTTTTGAGATATCGCCATGTATTGTAATCGACTGAATATCTTTGTGTACTGCCAAATGTTTTATAGAAACTTCGCCATCTTTAATTGCAATGTGCGATTTAGCAATAGTCCATAGTGTATCGGCAATTAAAAGCTGTCCGGGTTGCACATCAAGATCAATCGTAGGGGAAAATGCTTGCAACGATTTTTTAAAACAACCATTCACAAAAAGTTCGCCTTCGGTGCGAACTGAATTGGTGGTCTGCCACACGATGTGCGAGAAAGCACTATCGCGCTCTATGCGATTGTTAAATGTTACTTGAGCGAACGAATCACAATTCACATCAATAGTCGTTCTTATTTCTTTGTTGTCGTTGTTACTCCGTACATCAATATTGTGAAATTGTATTGTCTTATAACTTGCAAAAGGAATTTTAGAATGAAAATCAAAGTGCTTATTAACGTCATCGAACGAAAACTCGATAGTTGACTGCGGAGCTATAGAAAGATGTGGTACTGCCACTTGCAAAAAATTATTAAGCTCCTTTATTCTGATCTGTGCGTTACATTGCGGAGCAAGTGTCCGTTTGGTATTGTTAAAACGTTCCGGCAACGAAGGAATGTAACTTCGCAGAAAATCATACATATACGCCGGTAATTCCGTATAATTACCAAAGCCTTGGAATGATAAATCAAACAAATCCGACTGCACATCAAAGTGTCTATTTTGTTGATTGTTATCGAGTTGTATATGCATATTATCGGTTTCATATTTACCAATACTACCCGAATATGCAAAATCTTGTATATCAATCTCGCCATTCAATTTATCGAGTTCTATTCCATTGGAATTTACTGCAAGTTGCAGCGAAATTTGCGCCGTAGTATCGCTTGGGTGAAAATTCAACGGAAATAAGTGTGCGTGTTCAACGGTGGTTTCAAATTGAAATACGGGAACCGTGTCGGTAAAGTCGAGTAAACCCGAAAAATCCATCAGCACATTCGGGTCGTTTATCGCAAAATGTCCGTCGTATTTTCGGTTGGTATAATGCCCGCTTAATTCAATATTAGAATAGGTATATTGGTTGAAATCAATGTTTTGTATTGTTCCCGTTACTTTACCTGTAATGTATTTTGCATTGCGTACGCTACCTTTAGTACTAATTGACATATTCACTCGATTAAGCATTGTTCGTGCACTAAGTAAAGTGCCAACATCAAACGAAGAAGTTTGAATTTTCCCCGAATATTCTATATGTTGATCGGCTTTTTTAGCAAGAGAAATATCGGTTTTGAAATTTCCAAGATTTGTATTCCATGTTCCGTAAGCAACAAAATCGGTAAAAAATCCGGAAAAATTTCCTTTGTAGTTAATATACGACAAATGCCGAACAAGTGGCGGTACATTCACAAATTTGTGAACATTGAAAGGCGGCAGGCGAAACTGCGCAATATCGGAATAGGAAGTTTCCAATGACTGCGATTGCACGTATAAATAGGTTTCATTAACATTCGGTAAACCGCTACATTCCACATTTCCGGAAAAACGGGTATGACGCCCTGTTGCAATTGTCAAATTCCGAGCTTTAAAATCGGCAACTGTTCCTTGTACAGAACCTTCTATTGAAATAGTATAGGGCACATATTCCAGCGATGGAGCAAAATAAGCAATATCGGAGAACGCAACGGTTGATTGCTCAATAGTTGAAGTGATTATAACTTCATTCAAAAAATTAGAAAAACTGCTGAACGAGTTAAATGCAAAGCGTAAATGCGGCACTATAACACGTGAATTATTTGTTTGTAAATCAATATTTTGCAAATCTATTTTTGTTCCATCAAAGTACACCTGCGATTGTAATTGTTTCAATTCAAAACCGCTTTGTTCCAAGCCTTGCATACTATTGAGAGAAAACTCCACTCCTCCCCCTTTCAATGTATGCAACAAACTAATGTTGCAGTTAAAATTGTCAATTGCAAGATTATTGAAATCTACACCAAACCCCTGCGATATAGACGTGGTTTTATTGAGCAATATCAGTTTAGAATTTTGAATATCAATTTGTTCAATGGCAACTTTCCAGCCCTTGGAAGTAGTGTCAGAAAAGAGCTTTGTAAGCATAGCGTTGAAATTCCATAAACCATCGGTTTCTTTCACGGCACG